>JBDSDL010000165.1:0-2812 GCA_039920585.1 Nitrospiraceae bacterium
TTTATCGAGACCGCCCATGTGAAGGATTTGCTGGCCCATATGCGTGTCGTGGCCAATCCCTTGGATGCCGTGAGTTGGCATCGCGTGCTCATGCTCGTCGAGGGTGTGGGGCCAAAGAAAGCACAAGATGTCATGGCCGCACTGGTGAAATCGGACAAGCCGTATCAGGCCCTTCGTGAGATGACGGGTCGATCGGGGAAAGGACTCAAGGATTTAGCCCTGACGCTCGAAAGTCTCGCCGGATCCGGAGATCTTCGTCCGGCCGAACAGGTCAACCATATCTACGAGTACTACCTGCCGATTCTAAAGGCGCAGTACGACGACTATCCCAAGCGTACGCGTGATCTGGATCATCTGCAGACGATTGCTGAGGGGTATCAGGGGGTTGAAACATTTCTGTCTGATCTGGCGTTGGAACCACCGGATGGAAGCGCCGCCGGCGTGGAGGCAGCCGATCGCGACGATGAACGGCTGGTATTGTCCACGATCCATTCTGCCAAGGGGCTTGAGTGGCAATGTGTATTTGTCATCTGGATTGTGGATGGAAGATTCCCGTCGGTCTATTCGTTTAGTGAAGATGAGGGGTTGGAAGAGGAGCGACGGTTGTTCTATGTCTCCGTGACGAGAGCGAAACGACATTTGTACTTGACCTACCCGATCAATGTATTTGACAGGGGCAGCGGCATGGTATTGTCGAAGCCGTCACGTTTCCTGGACCCTGTTTCGCCTGTATTGCTGGACCAGCTGGTCTTGGTGGAGGAAGGTGGGCAGGCTGACTGGTACTCTCGCGATGATCATTAGTAAGATGCTGAAGAATCGTAAAAGGTCAGATGTGAAAGGTGAGACGTAAGACTGCCAAGTGCTCTTGCTCCGAAACGTTTCACGGTTGACGTCTCACGTCTCACGGATTGCTGGCGATGATGCGTGCGTTCTGCAGAGTGGTGGCGATGGGTCTTCTCATGGGCGGACTTCTTTTCGCGCCGAATGTGGGGATGTCGGAAGAGCGTCTGTCGTCAGCCGACCGGATGTGGGGACAGTTGCTCAGTGAGGCTCAGGCTCTGGGTCTCCCGACAAAATTTCTCAGGGCTGTCCCACCGAGCTTCGTTCAGTTTGAATTCGACGATTTGCACAGTTATGCCGCCGAGTATCATCCGGGGGCGCATCGGATGGTGCTCAATCGTGCGCTGTCCTTTAATGGAGCCGGGGCCACGCTGCGCCCGCTTGGGCGGCTCACCCACGCCGAGATTCAAACGCTCTATCACGAATTGTTCCACGCCTATATCGACTATCTGGTGACGGCGGCTGAAGCAGCGCCCGATGTTGCGTTGGACCCAGTGCTCGCTTTTGCGAGAGCGCAGCAGCGCCGCCACTATGAAGCGGTGATGATCACACCGGTCGTGCAGAGGAAGGGTGAAACTGAGGAGCGGTTTCTGACTGAGCGCGAATCCTGGGAAGCTCTCAACGAAACATGGGCGGTGTTTATCGGGTGGATTGTGTGGAACCAGTTGGAATTGACTAGTCGTGAAGGACGATCGATTCAGAAATCGGGGGAGAGTCAGGATGAATGGGTGAGTCGTCTCAGCAGCGCCGATCGAGAAGGCACTCTCCGCGGGTATTACGAACCGGAAGACTCTGGCGAACGGGCAGTCGCTCAAAAGCGGTACCTGGCCTTTGCCTCGCGTTTGTCGGAACAAGAAGCCATGGTGCTTATGAAGAATGTCCTTGAGTTTCCCCCCAACCTCCTGGCCCGTGCGAGAGGGGCATTCTCCTGCCTGGGTCAGGGAATTGAACAACAGGGTCAGTGCAGGAAGTAAAGTACATATTTCCATAAGCCTATGAAATGTCTGTGAGATGACAGGGAAAGTGAGATTGACCTAGGAAATAGATATCGTCGTGAAAGGTAAGTATGAAAAAGAGGGGGGACTTGGCAGGATGGCTCCAAGAAAACAGCTACGGATTAGGAGTTTCGGATAAAAACAAAATAATTCTGCTCTTGGGTCTTGACTTCACCATACTTCATCAATAGAATCCAGCGTTTCATAATCAAGTCTGTGTCCATAGCTCACCATGTTTATCCTTATTCAATAAGGAAGGGGGAGCCGTGCATGGACCGGCTTGCTTTTCTATTTTCATCATGTGGATGAAGAGGAAGGCAATCGTTAGGACTCTCGGATTTCGTTTGTTGTGCAGTGCGCAAGGTGTTTCGGGCAGGTACCCAAGTGGCCAAAGGGGGCAGACTGTAAATCTGTTGCCATCGGCTTCCAAGGTTCGAATCCTTGCCTGCCCACCATATTTTGGGAAGCAGGTGAGTTCTGAGGGCTGAGAGAGGGGACGAATCGGAGGTTCACTCAGCACTGGATTCGGGCGGGCGTAGCTCAGTGGTAGAGTTCCAGCCTTCCAAGCTGGCTGTCGTGGGTTCAAATCCCATCGCCCGCTCCAAAGGAAGACGTGAGGCGTGAAACGTGAGGCGTGAAACGAAAATAGCGGGGCGGCTTCCATCGCTTCACGTTTCACGTTTGACGTTTCACGAAGAAAAAGCCCACGTAGCTCAGTTGGTAGAGCACGTCCTTGGTAAGGACGAGGTCACGCGTTCGATCCGCGTCGTGGGCTCCATGAAGAGCGTGCTCGATCCATTAGGCTCATTTAAGAGTGGGTGAGGCGGTAGGGCTTCAGGAGATTTTTAGAAAGGGAGCGAGGTATGGCGAAGGCGAAATATGAGCGGCGGAAGCCGCACGTGAATATCGGGACGATCGGGCACGTGGACCACGGCAAGACGACCTTGACCGCGGCGTTGACCAAAGTGTCGGCGGAT
>JBDSDL010000166.1:0-5405 GCA_039920585.1 Nitrospiraceae bacterium
ATATAGCCGCCAACGCGACAAGGTTCCGCACCATCACTGTTCGAATCATCGGTATTCTCCTTTCAATGTGAACGACACGATCGACTTCATCGACTATCTGCATCGAGAGACAGGCCGTGAGCGGCCAGCTGTGCCAGGATGGCGCCTCGTTCAATCGCTCCCTCGCGAATGATTCGGATCGGACCCCGTACGTCGATAACGGTGGACGGCCTCCCGCCGGGAGTCGGTCCAGCATCGATGATCAGATCGAGCGCGTCGCCGAGGTTGTGCTGGACCTCTTCGGCCGTCGTGGGAGGCGGAATGCCCTCACGGTTTGCACTGGTCCCGGTCACCGGCCCGACTCGACGCAAGAGATCGCGCAGCGGCTGCCAGGCGCTGAGACGAATGCCGATAGAGCCAGTCCCAGCAGTCACTGCATCGGAAAGCCCAATCGCTGCAGGAAAGACGATGGTAAGAGGACCGGGCCAGAACGCATTCATGAGTACGGTGGCCGCAGGCGGGATGCGTTGAACGAACGGCCCCAACTGAGACCCGTCTCCGATCAGTATGAGAATAGGTTTTCCCTCCAACCGCGCTTTGACCTCCCATAATCTGGCAAGCGCCTGCTCGTTGAACGGATCC
This sequence comes from Nitrospiraceae bacterium, assembly GCA_039920585.1. GTDB lineage: Bacteria > Nitrospirota > Nitrospiria > Nitrospirales > Nitrospiraceae > Palsa-1315. Next base: position 622 of record JBDSDL010000166.1, read on the forward strand.
GCAGCAAGCCCGTAGAAACTTTCTGTCGGCAGGGCGATCAACCCGTTCTCTCCGAGCACACGACGCATCAGGTCAGCAACCACCGGAACGGTGGAAGCCTCATAGCGCTCGATCGTAGCCATAGCAGGACTCATCAGACCCATTCACTGCTACACATGGCGGGAGAATGCACGATGCGCAATATCTGTCCGATAGTGCGCGCCTTCAAATGCAATCGACTGAGTCACGCGATAGGCTTCCGCTTGCGCGACTTCCAGGGTCTTGCCGCAACCCGTAATTCCTAACACACGACCCCCGGCCGTGACCACCTCGGTACCAATTCGTGCCGTCCCTGCATGAAACACCACGGTCCTCTCATCAATCGTGGGCGGCAATCCGTGAATGGCGCGTCCGGTCTGATAGGCTGAGGGATAGCCTCCCGATGTCATGACGACACACACCGCGGTCTCATCATGCCAGTCCACGGTGAGCTGATCGAGCCGATGTTCGACCACGGCCTCCAGCACCTCCAATAAATCGGTCTTCAGCAACGGGAGCACGACTTGTGTTTCCGGATCTCCCATCCGGGCATTGAACTCCAAGACGTACGGCGTCTCTTTCACAATCATGAGCCCGGCATACAAGACACCCTGAAACGGGCAGCCCATGCGAGACAAGGCTTCGACGGCGGGATAGAGAACCTGCCTGGTCACTTGCTCGCACAGCGCCGCGGTGCCGATCGGCGCAGGACAATACGCGCCCATGCCTCCGGTGTTGGGTCCCGTATCGCCATCCCCAACTCGTTTATGATCTTGTGCTGGCAGCATCGGCACCACCGTCCGGCCGTCCGTGAAGGCCATGATTGTCAGCTCTTCGCCGTCAAGAAACTGTTCGATCAATACGCGCTGACCGGCTTGACCGAACACCGCATGCTCCATCGAGTCTCGAACGGCTTGCTTCGCTTCCTCACGGGTCGTCGCGACCACCACACCCTTTCCCTGCGCCAGCCCATCAGCCTTCACGACCACGGGAACCTCATGCTGATCGAGATAGGCCAAGGCTGGAGCCACTCGGTCGAAGCTTTGCGCCTTTGCCGTGAGAATATTTGCACTGCTCATGATCTCTTTGGAAAAGACTTTGCTGGCCTCGATGCGTGCGGCGCCCTTCGTCGGTCCAAATATTTTGAGTTTCGACTTGCGGAATTCGTCGACAATGCCCAACGCAAGCGGGGCTTCCGGTCCCACGACTGTCAGATCGATCTTCTCCGACAGTACGAAGGTCTTCAGCCCAGCAATATTGTCGGCTTTGATCGGAATACAGGTTGCGAGCGACTCGATCCCTGCATTACCTGGCGCGCAATAGAGCGTTGGCTTGCGGGGACTTTGCGCGAGCTTCCACACCATGGCATGCTCGCGTCCCCCACTGCCCACGACAAGAATTTTCATGTGTGCGTGTACTGCATGAAGAAAAAGCGGCTGCTCAAAATGGTTTCTCGCAAGGCCGCAGGAAGCCCGGTCACCGAGGCGTACGCTTCGGTACGTTGAGCGTGGCCGGGCGACCGAGAACGACGCGAGAGGCCATTTTCAGCAGCCGCTCAGTGGCGGAAGTGGCGCATGCCCGTCATAATCATCGCCACCCCCTGCTCATCTGCGGCTTTGATGATTTCGGCATCGCGAATCGAACCGCCCGGTTGAATGACCGTGGTGATTCCCGCCTGAATGGCGGCATCCAATCCATCCCGGAAGGGAAAGAACGCATCTGACGCCATCACGCACCCCTTGATCGGCATCTGGGCCTTCATCGCCGCAAGCTTCACGGAATCGACCCGGCTCATCTGGCCTGCGCCGATCCCCACGGTCTGCCCCGGCTTCGCATAAATAATGGCGTTCGACTTCACATGTTTGCAGACCTTCCAAGCAAAGGCACAGGCCGCATATTCCTCGTCCGTCGGTTTGCGCATGGTCGGCACATTAAGCGCTTTCAGGTCGGTTAACGTACCAAGATCCCGGTCCTGCACGATCAATCCGCCGACCAATTTCTTGAGATCGAAGCCTTCTTGTTTCATCTTCGTGAGCGGTCCGACGTCGAGTAAACGCAGATCCTTCTTGCGCTTCAACTCTGCAAGGGCATCGTCGGCAAATCCCGGCGCAATAACCACTTCTACGAACGTGGAGGTAATTTCTTTCGCTGCGGCCAAATCCACAGGTCGATTGAAGGCAATCACGCCACCGAACGCCGAAATGGGGTCGGTCTCCCGGGCCTTGACATAAGCCTCGACGGCCGTCGTACCCAATGCCACACCGCATGGATTGTTGTGCTTGATAATTGCCACGGCGATCTCGTCGTACTCTTTCGCCAGCTCAAGCGCCGAATTGGCATCGAGGAAATTGTTATACGACATCGCCTTGCCATGCAGGATCTTTCCACGGGACACCGACGGTTCGGTCGAATGCAGCTCTCGATAGAAGGCCCCTTGCTGGTGCGGATTCTCTCCATAGCGGAGCATCTCCGCTCGTTCAAACTGCAAAGACAATATTTTGGGGAACTTGGCCTCGTTGCCTTCTATCTGCTGTTCGAGATACCCAGCAATCAGACTATCGTAGCGCGCCGTGTGCTGAAAGACCTTCATCGCCAACTCACGACGCAACTCACGCGACACCGTCCCTGCCTTCGCGGCATCGAGCACACGCAGATAATCGGCCGGATCAACGACCACCAGGACATCTTCGTGGTTTTTGGCTGCGGAACGTAGCATCGACGGCCCTCCGATATCGATATTTTCAATGGCATCTTCGAAGTGACAATGGGGCTTCGCAATCGTCGCCTCGAATGGATAGAGATTGACCACAACTACGTCGATGGGTCCGATCCCCTGCTGCTTCATCTGCTCGACATGGGCAGGCACCGAACGACGCCCAAGCAAGCCGCCATGAATCTTGGGGTGCAGTGTCTTGACGCGGCCATCCAGAATTTCCGGTGAGCCTGTGTAAGCAGCCACATCGGTCACCGTCACACCGGCTTCTCGCAAAGCTTTCGCCGTACCTCCGGTCGAAAGGATCTCGGCGCCCAGAGCCTCAAGCCCTTTCGCCATCTCCACTACGCCTGTTTTCTCTGACACGCTGATTAATGCCCGCTTGATGCCGGCCATAGATGACTCCTTGGAAGACGATCGATTGATGTTACGTGAGTTGGAAAGCGCGGCGAAGAATAGCAAATGAATACATGCCTGACAAGAGGGATGTGGAATCCCCCGGTACAGCCTAGATAGACCCACAAATCCTGTCTGGCATGAGGCTGCGCAGTATGGTAGGGTCACAGGGGCCGATCAGCCATCTTCCTCCCGAGAATTGGTTCATGATGCGCAGAGCGATTCTAGGCGCAGGCGCTGTCGTACTTACTCTTCTTGCCGTGGTCTGCATTCCACGCCATCTTCCAACCTCGACCGCATCGAGCGCCCTCACCCCAGCCTCCTTTCATGCGCGTTTAGAGCAGGGGACTTTGACCCTCCGTGGTTCACTCCCCAGTGAAACCAGCAAAGCCGCCATCCTTCAGCGAGCCCAAGAGCTGTATGGAAAAACGCCAGGCCGCGTCGTCGATGAGTTGGCGGTAGATCCAAGAGTGGGATCTGCCGCCTGGACCGGCAATGTTTCCCAGATTCTCCCCATTTTAGAGCACATGAGGGAACGCGGCTCCATCATCATCGATGGGCGCACGATTGTTCTCAATGGCTTGGTCGACAGCGATCGTGCCAAAGCCACGATGCTACGAGATATTGCTCCTATGGTGCAGACTGGACTTGAACTGGAAGATCATATTCGCACAGCTCAGCTCGCGATTTCCTCCCCCTCGCTCCAGAAGAAATTGAATGAGATTTTATCTCATGCCTCCATTGAATTTGATTCGAACGCCACCACAGTGACTCCCCGCAGTCTCGCCACACTAGACCAGCTGATCGCCCAATTACGTCATGCCCCTCACACGGCCATTGAAATCGGCGGTCACACAGACAAGTACGGCGAGCCGGAGTATAACCTTCAACTGAGCCGCCGCCGCGCTGAAGCCGTGCGGCAATACTTCACCAGCCGCGGCCTGACCAACCAGTTCACTGCCGTCGGCTATGGCGCCTCGCGACCGCTGTCTGCGACACAGACTCGGGCCGGATTCCAACACAACCGTCGCATCGAGCTACGAGTGAAAGGAAAGGTCGACCTATGATTACGCTCATCGGCCAAATACTGGGATGTCTCATTATCGCGGCAGGCATCGGCGGCGCAGTCGGATGGCTGCTCAGAAACGTATCTGCCGGCAAACTCACACAACAGCTTACGGACGTCACCGCCATGATGCACCTCAAAGAGCAGATGCTGGGGAAGGCGCAGTATGAGTTGAATGCCCAAACCACTGCGATGCAGATACTCGAAAGCAAAATCGTCGAATCGGAGGAGATCAACCAATCCATCCGGCAAGAACTCTCGGCACAAAACGGCCGCCGCCAGTCGCTTCAAGAGGAATTGGCTATTCGTACGCAGCGGCTGACGATCCTGGAAGCGGAAGAAGCCTCGGTTCGCCGGCGCGCGAGTGAGTACGATGTGGCCGCCGCTGCGCAGTCGGAAGAGGCCCAGCAACTCCATCTCGAACGCCAGGCGGCACAGCAAACACTCGAGTCTAACGAGCACGTACAGCGCGATCTTCAGCACCGCGTCGCTGAATTGGACACTGCCATCGCAGAAGCCGATCGGCTACGCGCGCGCGCGGAGGAACTCGAACCGGCTCAAGGGCGGGTCCATTGGTTGGAAGTGCAACTC
>JBDSDL010000167.1:0-3235 GCA_039920585.1 Nitrospiraceae bacterium
GTCATGGTACGAGAGAGCGAGGGAGCGGAGCAAGTCTTGAAGTTCGACGGGGCTGTAGATCGCATCATCGTTCCGGTCGGCGACCAGGGCGAATTCGTAGAAGGTCAGACTGACCGAGAGTAAGGCCTGTGTCTTGGCAAGGTCGCTTCGCGCCTCGTTCATTCCCCTTGGATAGTAATGACGACAATCCGCTTGGAGCTGGGATGAAGAAGTGGGGTTCCAGCCGATTCCCTGCACGGTGGGGGGAGGCGTCTTTGCTGCCTTATAAAACCATGAGACGCAGGTATTCGCTTGTGCAAAGGCTTGTTTGTCTTTATGGATCTGCCGACCGATGTGCTGGGTAAACTGTTGAAAGATCGCGTGGTCTCTGCCCAACGAGTCCCCTGGGAACAGCGCACAGATCAGAGCGGTGAGAAATGCCCCTGCCGCGAATAGGCGGGTTTTTGACCATTGAACGTTCACTGGGCGAAATAACATAGGAAAAGTATACCATGCGAGTCGTCTCATCCCTCATCCAGATTGACTGAACAGTGAGGGCAATCACGTGCGAATGAAGAAGAGGGCTATTGCACCATGACCATGCCTTTTTTGACAGCGGCGTTACCGGGCATCGGCGGACAGATGCGGACGCTTCCGGAAGATTTCCAGGTTGAGGAACATCCGCTGTATCTTCCCTGTGGAGAGGGTGAGCATCTCTACATCAAAATCAGAAAGCGCCTGCTCTCGACTCCGGATCTTGTCCTGCGGCTCTCTTCGGTCTTGGGGGTGAAAGCGCAAGCGATTGGGGTGGCAGGCCTCAAAGACGCCAGGGCTGTGACCACGCAGATGATCTCGCTTCTCGGCGTCACGCCTGAACGGCTGGATCGATTGAAATTAGACGAGCAGCTGTTGTCTGTGGAAGTGCTGGGTCGACATCGCAATCGTTTGCGTCCCGGGCATCATGCAGGCAATCACTTTCGGTTGGTGATCAGGGATGTTGCCACGCATGCCCGCGAGACAGTACCCCTGGTCACAGACATATTGGTGCGACGAGGCGTGCCGAACTATTTTGGCCCGCAACGGCAAGGGCGAAGCGGACAGAATTATCAAATCGGAGCCGAACTGCTGGTGGACCTTGCACGCCGAAACAGGCTGAGCCGGTCTAAGCGCATGTGGTACCTCAATGCCTATCAGTCGCACTTCTTTAATGACATCTTGGCCCGACGACTGGATCGCCTCGATCGTATATTGGTTGGCGACTGGGCCATGAAAATGGAGAACGGCGCCTGTTTTCTGGTCGAGGATGCCATGAAGGAACAGCCACGGGCCGACCGGTTCGAGATCAGTCCCACCGGCATCTTGTTCGGGTCGCGCGCCTCCTGGGCCGGCGGAGAACCGGGTGAGATCGAACGGGCCGTGGTGGCTGAGAGCGGGGCGACGCCGGAAAGTCTCACCGAAGCCGCGAAGGCCTGCGGGTTTCGCGGCGAGCGTCGCTCGCTCCGAATCCCCCTTGCCGATTTGGAATGGGCGCTGGAGGGGTCGGTGCTCACTCTTTCCTTTTCACTTCCACCAGGCGCCTATGCGACCAGCGTTCTTCGCGAACTCATGAAAGAATGACGGGGTAGCTGGGGAAATCCCTGTGCTCGCAGATCGCGCACGATCGGAATGTGCTCGATTGATGCGCGCAGTGGGGATTACCCCCAGCCACCCCTTAAGAAGAAGTGAAGACAAGGGACATATTTGGGATGATGAGCCCCGGCGCACAGTAGGGATCTGATCTGCATGTCTTGAAACTGGGTGGTAGAATTTGTGCTGAGCATACCAGCGTGGGAGTCTGGTTTATGATGCAAGATCAAGAAACCGTACTGCTTCAAGGCCACATCATCGATTCGTTGATCCTGGCGAAGGTTCTGGACACGATTCTGATGATGGGCGGAACCTTCGACCTTCAAGATATGCAGATCGGCAAGACCCGCGAGGAGCCGTCGCTGGCAAGGATCGTCGTGCGGGCCTCGTCCGCTAAACTGCTCAGTGAGATTCTCCATGCCATTCAACCCCACGGCGCGTCGGTCGAGAGTGAACGGGATTGCCGCCTGGCGGCGGCCCCGGCGGACGGTATCTTTCCCGACGAGTTCTACGCGACCACTCATTTACCCACTCAGGTTCGAGTGCGCGACCAGTGGGTGGAGGTAGAGGGAATCGAGATGGACCTGGGAATTCTTATGGACCCAGTTCGTCTGACGGCGAGGACTGTTCCGATGGGAGAGGTGAAGCGGGGGGATCAGGTTGTGATCGGTCGAGAGGGTGTGCGAGTCATCCCACTTCAACGGCCACGTGACCACGATGTGTTCAGCTTCATGGAATCGCAAGTCTCGTCCGAGCGTCCCCATGGGCGTGTCATCGGCGACATTGCCAAGCGTCTCATGCAATTGCGAACAGGGTTCCGGGAGGGGAAGGCGGGAAGCAAGGTGCTGCTGGCGGGAGGCCCGGCGATTGTTCACGCAGGTGGGCGAGAGGCGCTAACATGGCTCATCGATGAAGAATTCATCCATGTCTTGTTCTGCGGGAATGCGCTGCCGGCTCACGATATGGAAGTCGATCTCTACGGCACGTCCCTCGGCTACGGGCATGCGGCCGGCCGTGTGGTGCCGCATGGGCATGAACACCATCTGCGAACTATTAATCGGATCAGGGCCATCGGCAGCATCGAGGCGGCGGTCAGGTCGGGAGTCATCAAGACTGGCATTATGGCAGCTTGCGTCAGGCGAGGGGTCCACGTTGTGATGGCCGGCACGATTCGCGATGACGGCCCGTTGCCCGGTGTGATCACTGATTCGCTGGAAGCTCAGGCCGCCATGCGTGCGGCAATCCCTGGTATCGGATTGGCCATGCTCGTCGCCTCGACGCTGCACGCCGTGGCGACAGGTAATTTGTTGCCCGCCACTATCCCGTCCGTCTGTGTCGATGTCAATCCGTCCGTTCCGACGAAGCTCGCGGATCGAGGAAGTTTTCAGGCTGTCGGGCTGGTCATGGACGCCGCATCGTTTCTGCGCGAACTCGCACAGGAGTTGGGAGCTCGTCTGTGAGACGTAGAACGTGAAACGTAAATCGTTAACCGTGAAGAGTTTCGGAAGAAGAGCGGCCGCGGTCCTACGTTTCACCCCTCACGTTTAACGGGTACCGCGAAGGAGGAGGCCATGAGTCGCCTACTTGTCTGCCCGCCAGACTATTTCAGTATCGAATATGAAATTAATCC
>JBDSDL010000168.1:0-3032 GCA_039920585.1 Nitrospiraceae bacterium
GGGGGACAATGTGAGTGTGACGGGGGAGTTGATCAGCCCGATCGCGATGGATCAGGGGCTGCGGTTCGCGGTGCGCGAGGGCGGCAAGACCGTCGGCTCCGGCGTCGTCACCGAAATTCTGGCGTAAATCTGACTGCTGTCGTATGGCGGCATGGGAGTATTGAGATGCGAGAGATCATCGATTTGGCATGCACGATCTGCAAGCAGCGGAACTATTCCACAATGAAGAATAAGAAGAACGATCCGGATCGGCTTGAGCGGAATAAGTTCTGTAAGTTCTGCCGGAAACACATCGCCCATAAGGAAGTGAAGTAAGTGCCGAGTGCTGGGTTATGAGTACTGAGTCGTGGCCAGAATTAAATCACTCAGGACGCAACGCTCGGTACTCAGCACTGAGCAGAGGGGCATGGTGTCAATGGCTAGCACATCGGTCTCCAAAACCGAGAGTCTAGGTTCAAATCCTAGTGCCCCTGCCAATCGCGGGAAGTGGAAGGGTCAGGCACAGTATCGGCGGTTTAATTGAGAGTAAGTCGGTAGCAGAGAGGGAAAGTTGGGCGAAGTGAGGGGGCTCATCTCTCTCAAAGAGCAAAGGTGAGGTGCATATGTTTAGGAAGTTTACAGATTCCATTCGAGAGTTTTTCAGTGATGTGCGCGGAGAGTTGAGAAAAGTGTCGTTTCCGACTCGGGCCGAAACGGTCGGGTCCACGACAGTCGTCATTGTCTTTTGCATCATCATGTCTCTGTATCTGTCGGCCGTCGACTCGGTTCTCGTATGGTTAGTGAGCAAGATTATATAGACAGATATATAGGAAGTGAGAGCCGCCGCATGACACACAGTCAACCAATGATCCGAGGGTAGGGCATGGCAAAGAATTGGTACGTCATTCATACCTACGCAGGCTTCGAGGGACGGGTGAAGACCAGCTTGCTGGAACGGGCCAATCAAATGGGATTGGTTGAGAAGCTGGGACAGGTACTCGTGCCGACGGAAGACGTGATCGAGATCAAGGACGGCAAGCGCCGAACGTCTCGACGGAAGTTTTTCCCGGGGTATGTGATTGTGGAATTGGAGTCCCCGCTCATCGATGAAACCTTGCAGATGATCAAAGAAACGCCGAAGGTCACGGGATTTGTCGGCGCCGGTGCGCAGCCGACACCCTTGTCGATGGACGAGGTAGAGTCGCTATTGAAACAGGTCGATGTGGGAGCGTCCGGGCCACGAGAACAGGTCAAATTCATCAAGACGGATAATGTGCGGATTATTGACGGACCGTTTCTCGGATTTAATGGTGTGGTGGACGAGGTGGCTCAGGACCATGCCCGGCTTAAGGTTCTGGTCAGTATTTTTGGGCGCTCCACTCCGGTGGAGCTTGGGTTTTTGCAAGTGGAGCGGATTTAACCTCCGAAATGGTCGAACACGGGTAGGAGTGTAGGACATGGCCAAGGAAGTATCGGCACAGATTAAGTTGCAGATTCCAGCCGGGAAGGCAAACCCGGCTCCCCCTGTCGGACCGTCGCTGGGTCAGCACGGTGTCAACATCATGGAGTTTTGCAAACAGTTCAACGCGAAGACGCAAAAAGAAGGGGATAGCATCATTCCCGTGGTCATTACGGTCTATAAAGATCGGTCGTTTACCTTTGTAATGAAAACTCCGCCGGCATCCGACCTCTTGAAGAAGGCTGCGGGGATCATTAAGGGATCAGGTGTTCCCCAGAAAGACAAGGTCGGAAAGATTACAAAGGCGCAGTTGCGTGAGATTGCACAAAAGAAGTTGACGGATCTCAATGCCGTCGATCTTGAGGGGGCGATCAAGATCATTGAGGGGACGGCGCGCAGTATGGGAGTGGTGGTTCAAGGGTGAGGCGTTAGATCGGGCAGGACTGCCAGGCGTGCCAGCGGATCGTGCGCCCAGGAAGGGCCTTGGTCGACGCGGACAGTACGTGGCAGTCCTGCCCGAACCAGAATTTGCGATGGCGTAGAGGGGAGAACGGAAATGGGGAAGAAGATGAGAGCAGCAGTCGAGAAGCTTGAACCTCGGGCCTATGCTTTGCGTGAGGCAGTCGAGGCGGTGAAGCGTTCGGCCTTCACAAAGTTCGATGAATCCGTCGATCTTGCGCTTCGCTTAGGCGTCGATCCTAAACGTGCGGACCAAATGGTGCGTGGCACGACCTCGCTGCCGCATGGCACGGGGAAGAAGGTGCGCGTGCTGGTCTTTGCCAAGGGCGAGAAGGAGCAGGAGGCGCGGCAAGCCGGAGCGGATTATGTCGGATCCGACGACTTGATGGAAAAGATCAAAGGTGGATGGCTGGACTTCGATTGCGCCATCTCGACCCCGGATCTCATGGCGGCGGTCGGGAAGCTCGGAAAGGCTCTGGGCCCTCGCGGGCTTATGCCGAATCCGAAAACTGGGACTGTGACCTTTGATGTCGGCAAGGCCGTGTCGGAAATCCGTAAGGGCCGCGTGGAGTACAAGGTTGAAAAGGCCGGAATCATCCAGGTGCCCGTCGGGAAGGTCTCGTTTCAGCCTGAGCAGCTCTATGACAATGCTGCGGCAGTTCTTGAGGCCGTGATCAAGGCAAAGCCCGCCTCGTGCAAAGGGCGCTATCTGATGAGCGCGACTCTCTCGAGCACAATGGGGCCAGGGGTGAAACTCGATGCCATTGCGTTAGCCAAGGAGTGGAGTTAGTCGGGGTGTTGTCGCGTGGAAGGGGAAGGGTTCGATTATGAATAAGGACGAGAAATCGACAGCGGTTGCGGAGTTGACGGAGACATTCGGTCGTGCACGGCTTGCTATTGTCACCGAAAGCGCCGGGCTCTCCGTCAACCAGGTTACGGAACTTCGCAAGCTGTTGCGAGGCGCCAAAGCCGAATACAAGGTCGTCAAGAATACGTTGGCTGTCCGCGCTGCTGAGGGCACGATCCTTTCCGGGGTGAAGGACTACCTCAAGGGACCGACAGGGCTGGTGATCGGCTATGACGATCCGGTGCTCCCGGCCAAGATCCTTCGGGATTTTATTCTGGCGGAGAAGCG
>JBDSDL010000169.1:0-6905 GCA_039920585.1 Nitrospiraceae bacterium
GCAGCTTGTGCCTTCGTCATAATATCCACTCCCATTATCCGATACCATTGTTCAACCATGTATCATCTAACAAATTGGTCAACGAGATCAACTAGAGATTGTATTGCCCCACTTACTGAGCCGACCACCAAATAGTGCGTATGCGACCGTTCATGGTTCGACAAGCTCACCACGAACGGTCGCTCTGAAGCCCGTTCGCCCTGAGCGTGTCGAAGGGCGGGGATGCACTATTTGCTGGCCTCATCAGTAAATTCCGGGCTGTTTGTTGAACATTGTGAACTATCCTGTCCGCAAAGAATTCAGCCCGTTTCGAGACTCCACTTCCCTTCCTAGGGAGCATCCAGCCACGCTCGCTCGTGACCCTGTGAGAGGCCTTCAGCGGTCTTCTGAGCAATGGGGCTTGAATAAATTCAGTGGGTTTCCTGCATCCAGCTGACTAAGCCACCTGTCCACAAATTAGACCGAGAAACAGGGCATTCTAATTTTCCAGAAGAGAGTCCCCATTGGCCTCGTGTGTGCTGACGAGCCTCGCTCGTGAATTGCTAGCATCTCCTGCTTCTTCTGGTTGACACTTGTGACGCTAGAACGTAGCCTCTCTCCGTCTCAGATTCAGCGCAAGATTCTAACCTGGTAGTTATCGTTCACCATGGATTGGTTGTTGCTGCTTGGCTTGGCTGTTCTCCTTGTTGTCGGGGCTATCGGTTCGTTCTACCTGTATGCGTTCGTGACCCGAACCAGGGAGGAGTTTCGCGTGGAGCAACCTGATCTTCGCATTACAAACCTGTCTACGATGAGTTCCGGGAATGTCCTCACCATTTACCCTGAAATCGAGAATGTGGGTGGGGGTGTGGCGTACGATTGTCTTCTGCACATGGGTGGATGGGAAGGTAATTTCGCCGTGAAGAAAGTTTATCCTCGTGGTCCACGGTATCAGAAGCACGTGGCTTCTATCGTCTTGGGCCCGGAGGCACCGGTTCGCGCAAAACCCATTAACAATGGCTACATCCGGTTACGCTATCTGGATCGCTGGGGGCAAAGGTACGATTGCTGGTATCAGGTTACCCAAGTGGGAACTGGGGAAACTCCTCTCTACAATGTTCAAATCGACTTGAAGGATCCTCAATTGCACGAGCCTCATCCATCGTTCTGGGAGATGCGGAAGTTTCTTCGCACGGTTCCTCAGTACGACTGACCACGAATTCGTATCGCAGCGTCGCCTCTCTCAATGCCTTTACAGTTGTCACGCGGACTCCCCAATGGTCTTTTCTCCTGCCGCTTCACAGAGGGTGTGTCGGCATTTCACCCGTGACGATGAGAGCCATACCCACCGCGTCTGACTCTTGGTAAGATAGTACACAACCTTTCACAGGAAAGAGCTTCCACTGTGGAGACGAAGGTACCGATTTCCACTGGCCTCTTGGTGGCCTGGCTCTCGATAGCGACATTCGGGCTGCCAACTCCCGCCTCTGCAGAATGGTATGTGGCTGGAAATGTTGGGGCCAACTTCGCAGATCGTCTCACCGGCATATCGGGAACGGGTGACCTCACGGGACGTCAAGCTCCCGACTTCGACCTCAAGAATTCAGTCAGCTACGGCGCTAAGCTCGGGTACTTTCGCGATCACAGTTGGTTCGGGATCGAAGGCGAAGTCTTGCAGACCACGCCGCACATCAAGAATTTGGACGACGTTCCCGGTATCCATTTGCGAGTGACCACTATAGGAGTCAACATCCTTGCTCGGTATCCTGGACGCACGCTCCAGCCTTATGCGGGAATCGGTGTGGGCACGGCGATTGCCCATCTCAGTGACTCTGCCACGACGCAGAGCAATACTGATGTCGCCGGGGGCTGGAATGTGCTTGTGGGCCTGCGGGCATTCGTTACCCCCTATGTCGCCGTCTTTACCGAGTACAAACATACAGGGACCACGCTCCGGTTCGATCAGGCGTTCGGGACTGGAGGCTTTGAAGGAGTCTACAGAGCGCAACATGTGTTGGTCGGCCTCTCCTATCATTTCTAGGAGCTGAAAACTTTTATGCCTCGAATGACTATCATCGCTCTTCTCCTCGGTGGGCTTCTGATTCTATCTTCCTGCGCGGAATCTGCCCACCAGATTCAGAGAAACGCGGGCCATATCGACGTGCCTCTTGAGCTGGCAAGACAAATCGATACCAATGTGAACTTTGTTGATGTAAAAGCCGTTCCTGCCAATTATGTCGGGAGAGTCATTATGGCCGGTGGTGTCGTCATCAGCGCCAAACGGATGAAGGATCAGACCGAAATTGAGATTCTCCAGCTTCCTACCGAAGGAGGAGGGCCTTCGACAACAGACCGGCTCCGTTCTGAAGGGCGTTTCCTGGCTGTTCGAGAAGAGTTTCTCGACCCGGCGAGTATGCCTCCGGGGACTCCCATTACCGTCATTGGTGTCGTTAAAGGCTCAACCACTAGGCCGCTGGATGATAGTGAGTATGTCTATCCCATTCTTGATATCAAACACCTCACCGATTGGAGCGCAGTCGCCGCACAACAATCAGGAGGCAGCGCCGCTGCATTCTACGGCCCGCACTATTCACCGTTTGGATATTGGGGGAGCCCCTACGGATTTTCTCCCTATTTTGGGAGGCCCGCGCCCTTTTACAACCAGCCACGGTCGTCGCCACCACCGCCCCCTCGACACAATATCCCGCCGCAATTTAGGAAACGATAATGATCTGGGATAATGTGACAAACGGTTGCGTCTCATGCCCCAGTCCCGCGTGAGTTCAGTGCGGTGTCCTTCCGCTTGAAGAAGATTGAGGGGTAGGTTTTGGAATCCAACATCATGCAGTGAAGAAATGCGTCCGGCCCCGTTTCGCAGCGCGCGGCGTTGGTCCTTCTGAAAGTTGACACCTGCCTCTCCGAAACGTAGCCTGTCTTTGGTTCCCTTTCATGCTTCACAAACAGGTCGTCATTATCGGGGGTGGGTTCGGAGGCCTGACGGCCGCGCAATCGTTGCGTGATGTCGACGTGTGGCTCATCGACCGCACCAATCATCACCTCTTTCAACCGTTGCTCTACCAAGTGGCCACTGCCGCGCTGTCTCCGGGCGACATCGCCTGGCCATTACGCACGATCTTTCGGCGGCACCCGCATGTTCGCGTGGTCATGGATGAAGTTCTGTCCATCGATCGAGCCGCGCGTCTCGTACAGTTGAGGGAAAGCGCGCCGATTGCGTTCGATGTCCTCATTGTCGCGCCCGGATCACGGCACTCCTATTTCGGGCACGATGCGTGGGAACAGTCCGCGCCCGGGATCAAGACCCTAGCCGATGCGGTTTACCTTCGCGAGAAGATGCTGCTGGCATTTGAGGAGGCCGAACGCCGACGAGTCGTCGCCGGAGCAGGGGATCGGCTCAACTTTGTGATCGTGGGGGGGGGGCCACCGGCGTGGAGTTGGCCGGTGCATTGGCGGAACTCGGACGGAAGGCCATGGGGCCTGACTTTCCGAACTTGCGTCTCGACGATCTCGCCATTCTGCTCGTGGAAGGCGGTTCTCGCATTCTGCCAGTGTTCACCCCCGACTTGTCAGCGAAAGCGGCGACTGCACTCGAACGCAAGGGCGTCACGATCAGGCTCAATAGCCCGGTGAGTGAGATTCGTGCCGATGGCGTGGTGATCGGAAGCGAATTCATTCGATCCACGAATGTCATATGGGCGGCAGGCAATATGGCGTCGCCGCTTCTGAACTCGCTCGCAGTTCCTCAGGACGAGTCCGGTCGGATCAACGTTCAACCGGATCTGACGATTCCAGGCGACCCCTGGATCTTTGTCATTGGCGATGCCGCGCACTGTGCCGATGCGGGCGGGAATCCCCTGCCGGGAGTGGCTCCCGTCGCCGTGCAGCAAGGCCGCTATGCTGCGATGCTTATTCGTGAGGAGACCGCTCCCGACCAGCGCCTCCCGTTTGTCTACACGGATTGGGGTATGCTGGCTACGATCGGGCGCGCACAAGCCGTGGCTCAGATAGGCCGATTGCACTTATCTGGGCTGGTTGCCTGGCTGCTCTGGTGCTTGGTGCATATCTACTTGCTGATCTGGTTCCGCAGTCGCGTGCGGGTGATGGCGGAATGGATCTGGTACTACCTTACATTCAAGCCGGGCGCGAGAATCATCTATACGAGGGAGCGTCAATCCGGCGAAGCAGAGAGAACGTCACCGGCACGTTCAGCGGGATCTGACTCGAAGGAATAGTCGGCCACGAAAGATTGAAGGGCAGGTCCTGCGACCCGACATCATGGGGTGAAGAAATACATCCGGCCCCGTTTCGCAGCGCGCACCCTCACAAATCGGTTTGATTTTCATCAACCGCCTTCTTACAATCTTGCGTCACTGCCATCGTCTCACAAAGAGAATCATTCCCATGTCTGAGACAGATCCACGAAGAACTCGACCCACGTCTGTTCATTACCTCATCATCGGCACGCTGCTGGGTTTGACCTTCATGAGCCTCGTCCCTGCCTCGCTTGGGGCACAAGCAGGCAAAATGGAAGTGTTTCCTGTACAAAAAACTGCACCCCTGGCGGCTTTTATCAAGACGACTCCAAGTGAAGTGGAGTTACGACGTCAATTGCGGGCTAAAAACGGGGTGCGTAAACTCAGTTCTTCCACCTCAGTGATCCGTTTCTCGGTCGCGCCGACAGGGAGCTTTGGATTTATTACCCCCAAGCTCCTGGGCATGGCTTTGATCACGCGAAGTCCTGATCTTTCATTGGAACAGATGCCGCCCGTCTCCAATGCCTTTGAGATCCATAAGCTTGCTGACGGCAGTGGAATACTGGTGGGGTTCGTGGAGGCAAGCCTCAAGTCTCAGCTGACGTCACGTGAGCGGCCACCGAATGTCCGGCTCGGGCTCTATTCCAACCCCTCGATCAAGGCCCCGCACATCGTCGCGGTGCCCTTGGCCAAGCTGGTTGTCGATCGGATGCCGACCCGACTCGATCCCAAGGAGCCAGGCAGTGCGGTCCTGCTCGATGTAGATTTGCAGAGTACTGCCAATCGTACCTTGTCTCAAACCGGACCATAGGCAGGCCATTGATCTTCCACGAGAATCCTTTTACCCTATAGCCGTTTCTACGAGTATGAAGGTTATTGTCTGTTGGCAAGCGACTGAATTCACGCCTATCACGTCTGGTTGAAGGAGACCCATGATGACAATTCACGGTTTGGTGAGTAGCGGTCTGTCTCGTCTTATTCTTGCCATCGCGGTGAGCGCTTTGGTAGGGACAGGAGTGGGAGTCGGGGGCATCGCTCCGGCCTCTGCCTATGAAGTGTGGCTGACGGATCAATCCGATACGGCGAAAGAAAGCGGGGGCTTTCTCTATATCTATGACGGTGCGGCGCTCGCGGCGAATCCTGCCGCTGCAAAACCGGCCGTTACGATCGATCTTTCCGGCGAGATCAACACATTTTGCGAAGCGGCAACCAAGAAGCCGGTTCGGCGTCCGCATATGTTGTTCTTCAACAAGGACCAGAGTCATGCGATCCTCTCCTTCCTGAGTGGCCACGTGCTGTTCATGGATGCCAAGACGCGGAAGCCGGAGGCTTGCTTATCGATGGGGAAGAATGCCCATGCGGCTTGGCCGACGCCTAACCAGAAGATGGCGATTGCGGCGAATATCATCGATAAGAAATTTGTCCGTATTTGGACCGACTATGCGGCCCATACGTTCAGCTTCGATCCCGAGAAAGATGTGGTGAATCTTGCCTTGTTGGAGGGCGGGGAGCATCCGGATACCTCGCCGATTTGCCCGATCACGGAATCATCCAGCCATTATGCCTTTGTCACGCTGCGGGGAGGTGGGCTATTCGTATTCGATGTCACCACCACGCCGATGAGCCTTGTGGCCACCCTCAACAATAACGAGATCCATCCTGCAGGCTGTGGCGGCATTCAGGTCGGCGAGACGATGTATGTCAATTCCGGTGGCGGATGGCCGGTGGCGCCTCTTTCCTACGATATCTACGCCATCGACCTATCCACCCTTCCAAAATCTGTTTCAGCCAAGTTGGTGTCTCAACGGGACGATCAATTTGCCGACTCCCATGGGATGGCCGCAGTCGGACGGTATGTCTGGAGTGCTGACCGAGCAGGAAACAATATCGAAATCATCGATACGGTCTCAAACTTGAGCGTGGGTTCGATCGATCTGGTGACGGATGGGAATAAGGATCCGGCTCCCGATCTCTTGGATAATGCGCCGGACAATCAGTATGTCTTCGTCGGGCTGCGCGGTCCTAACCCGCTTACAGGGAATGACAAGGCGCACCACAATGCCAAAGGGACGATTCCTGGTGTCGGCGTCATTCACGTGGATGGCGAAGGGAAGGTCGGTCACTATAAGGGGCAGGCGGTCGTCACGAATATGAAAGAGGGAAAAGAAACGGCTGATCCCCACGGGATCGCCATCCGTAAGTAGCGCCGTTCTTAAGTCACAGCGTGAGGCCGCGGCATTATCGCCGCGGCCTACTTCATCGTGGCTCATCGTCACGTACCCCGCCGCAGGCATCAGCAGTCTATTTACCTTGGAGAGTATGGCATGCCATTGGCCACCTACAATAATGTGCCGGTTCCTTCGTTCATGTATGGCACAGCGTGGAAAAAAGAGGCCACGACGCAACTGGTGCAGTTAGCCGTGGCAGCGGGTTTCACAGCTATCGATACGGCCAACCAATTAATCCATTACCAGGAAGCGTTGGTGGGGGAGGCCCTACTGACTCTCGCGCAGCAAGGGGTCACGCGAGATCGTCTGTTTCTCCAGAGCAAGTTTACGCCGACGAATGGCCAGGACCATCGCACCCCTTATGATGCCTCGGCCAATCTCACGACCCAAGTGACTCAGTCCTTCGACAGCTCGCTGGTCCACCTGC
>JBDSDL010000170.1:0-8713 GCA_039920585.1 Nitrospiraceae bacterium
AGAATGTGCTCGGTCGATGCGCGCAGTCTGAGGCGACCTGGCCACCCCGCTTTGAGGGAGAGTAGATTCCAAGGTGAACGCACACACTCAGAAGGATGATCTGGCTGTTCCCCTCCTATCCTTCTCAGGCCGCTCGTTGCACGAGCACAGGAGACTCACCGGGCCATCTTTCCCCCGCTGGCAGACTTTTTCAGCATCCTGCTAGAGAGGGAGCAGTTTGAGATCGAGCGCTCGTTCGATAAGCCACGCGCAGGCGAGGGCGGCGATACCGAGAGAACCGCTGACCAGCACCAGCCGTTGATAGGTCCAAGACTTTCTCAGGCCGTAGGCCAGCGGCAAGAATATGGCGACGATCGCCAGTTGACCCACCTCTACTCCCAGGTTGAAACTCACCAAGCTCAGCGCCAGAGATCCCTTCGGTAGACCGAGGTCGCTCAGAACTGTGGCGAAGCCAAAGCCGTGAATCAGGCCGAAGAGAAAGGCCACGAGCCAACGGCGTTGGACAAGGGCCGGATAGAGATTGGAGATGCCTGCAAAGACGACTGATGCGGCGATTGCGGACTCGACTAGCCGCGCTGGCAGCGCGATTAGACCTACGGTCGCAAGGCCGAGGGTGATCGAGTGAGCGAGTGTGAAGGCGGTCACGATCGAGAGTACCTCCCAGAAGGCCGACAAAAATCTTGGGGTCGGTTCCCACCGGTCCTCGACTCTCCGTAAGACGGAAGGCAGGAGCAATGCGACCAAGAACAGCACATGGTCGTAGCCCAGCCAGATATGCCAGATACCCTCATGGATGTATTGTCGAACCTGCCGCCAGCTCGAAGTCTCTCCAATCGTGAACTGTTGCACCGGCGTCTCTTGGCTGAAGATGGCGGTTGTGGTTACTTGCCCATGGGTCAGGCGGAGCAGCCCCTTGTGTTGGGCGTCCAGATCGAATAGCAGTCGATAGTCGGCTTGAAGTATGTCGATAGTGCTTGGACAGGTCGTTGTAAAGAAAAGGACTGCATAGGCACCGTCTGTGTGGTTGTCGATCAAATGGCGAGGGGCTTGCGTGAGACAGGGGGATTTGCCTGATGTGATGGTGAGGCGTGAGAGTGCGTAAGAGGCAATCTCGTCGTGTTTGAATCGGACCTCTCCCCAAGTGATTGCGCTATCGCCGTCGGTATCCAATCCAATCGCATAGTCCAGATCCCGTAATGCGATATCCCAGCGGGCCGCGATCGTATCGTGGTGGATCGTGAGAGAGAGGTAACTGTCGCTAGGCTTATGCGCCCAGACGAACGCGGGCAACAGGAGCAAGGCGAGCAAGATCACCACCTGTTTCATTGCTGCCTTTTCGACATCTGCACGGCCAGGTCGCGCAGCCGAATATCTTCGATCTGATTGGTACGGAGCCACTCGAGCACCGGTTTGGCCGCGTCCAGATTGCCTGAGGCGAGCGCGCTTTCAAGGAGCAGACGGGCGTCCCACGGTTCCTTCTGTATCTCCCAATTGGCCTGGGCCAGCGTGAGCGCCTGACGCGGACTTGCAAGCAGCACCAGTGTGAATCGCGCCTCTTCGCGCAGATGTATTCGAGTGCCTCGGTCACGACTCGCCGAGAAGCGGGCGGCCAGCATCGCCGTATGGTCTTTGGCCACCGGCAGATGCTGCGCCTGTTCTGCCAAGGCCAGGCGCAGCAAGAAACCGTCGGGCTTTATGTCGGCTTCTAAAAGACGGACGACGTCCTGCGCGCGCCCTTGGTCGAGCAGGAAGTCGGCATAGGCGCCCCAGAGATACTGATCTTTGATGCCGATGCGGCGCGCATCGGCGAAATACTGTTCGGCGGCTTGCGATTGTCCGGTGCGCGCCGACAATTCGGCCAAGGCGGTCAAGACCCAAAGCCGTTCGCGGTCGGGCACGCCGGACTGGCTCGCCGCCCACGTGAGTACCTCTCGGCTACGAGCGGCTTGTCCGGTCATTCCGGCGATATCGCTCAGACACGTCAAAGCGATGTGCCGAGCGGTCAGGCGCATCAGCGGCAGGCAAGCTCGACGCGCTTCTTCGTAGCGCCCTTGCACTTGCAAAATCGACGCTTTCGTCAGCCACGCCTGGGCATTCGTCGGCTGAACCTGTAAGACTGCGTCCACATCCGCCAAGGCCGGATCAAACTCATGGGCATTCTGGCGAATGATTGCGCGCAGCAAGAGCGCGCGAGGCGGGGGCGCCGGCTGGTCCCACCAGGGACTCAAGACCGCTTGAGCCTGGCCGAGAAAACGCGGATCTCCTTCCGACCGGCCCACCTCGATGTAACGGGTGGCCAGTTCCGCGGCCACGTCCAAGTTCTCTGGATCACGGGAGAGACCGGTTCGTAAGGCTCTGAGGTCGCGCATGACCGGATCGAGGCTGTTCACACGCAGTCGTTCCAGAACCTGCCGATCATCAGCGGGCACATAGGGTTCGCTATGGGCCGGCGCGTGGCTAAACAGAAGCCACGTCGCTGCTACCATCCATCCGAATCGCCGCAGGCCGTTCATGGAAGGCTGATCAGTCACGTGAAAAGGTGATGGGAATGCGCATAATAATCTGGGGACGCTCCAGGTCGCGATCCAGCGACATCGGAAACGCCCGTTGTACGAGCCTCATCGCTTCCTGATCGATACGATAGTGTCCTGAACTGTTGGCGATCTCAGCCTCCATCAGGTCTCCCGTGCTGGAGACGACCGCCTTGACCAGGACTCGCAGGAGACCGGATTCTTCTATCGAAGGGCGTGATGAACGTTTCAACTCCTCCAAGCGGCGGAACAGCGCTTGTTGCAGCCAGCCGTAATCCACCGGCGGTCTCGCCTGGGCCGAGCGAACCTCCTCCTTTTGAATTGGTCCGGACTCTCCGGCAGTGAGAGACGATCCGTGATCGTCGGTCGGAGTACGAGAGGCGACCAGGGGTGGTGGTGCACCCTCGTTCTGAGTGACCGGAAGAGCCGGCGGAGCGACAGCATCGGATGGAGTATGCGACGAGAGAGGAGCAGCAGCCCGTCCCGGCTGATCGAGTGAACGTGGTGTGGGGTAAAGCGTCGGCTCGCCGGCCTGCCGGATCGGTTGCTCTGCGGCGATCTCCTGAGGCCTGACGGATTCGGCGAGGGGTCCCGGTGGTTCGGAGTCCCTGGCCATTTCCGCAAGCGGGAAAGCTTGTTGCAGGCCCGTTGCCGAGAGCTGGGGTACAGTTACAGCGTGACTCTCAGGAACTGGCGTCGCACGCTGCGGCCCTACCTCACTCTTGAGTGAGACTGTCGCTGATGGCCGAGGCGGAGTAATTCGATGACTCGTAGACGGGGGCGCGGCTCTCAGAGGCTTCTCACCCGCCGGTGGTGTGGAGCGTCCCTCCAATGGCGGATCGAACGGCTCGACGAGACTGATGGTCAAACGAAACGGTTCAGGCGACATCTGCGGCAGATGCTGAAAGAGGGGGAGGCATAGCGCAAGGAGCACGGCATGGAACAGAGAAGACACGATCCATGCCTGCAATCCAGCCCCCGAACCTGACGACATCCGATCTCGAAGTAACATGTGTCATGCGCCCCGACGGCACGGAAGGAACAGGCTGTCGGGCCTGTCCTTCCGTCATCTGATGTCTCAGAGATTGACTGGTTCGGTATCCTCCGGGGTCTCCGCCGTCACTTGTTCCAGTTGGTCGGAAGGCTCTTGGTCTTCGTTCTCCTCTGCCTCGCTTTGCGCGACGGCGTTGGTAAAGGAGTCCTCCGACGCCGTCGCGCCTGCCCCTCCTCCAGCGGCAGGCGGGGAAGAGTCGCTGCCGGTGCATCCTCCCAACAGGAGCACGAAGCCGATCAATTTGATCCATGTGTTGGTACGCATCTTGGCTGCTTCCTTATTGTGGTGAACCGGGAAGCGGCGCTTTCAGATACGGGAACTGCGCGTCGAAGAGCGCTGCGCTCCCCGTGGCTTGATCGGTAAACGGCATCTGGCCGGCCGGCGCCGCGGCCAGAGGCAGGAGGTACCCCATGGCCACGCGCAGTGTAATATCCACGACATCGTCGCCGGGCCGACGGCCATTCGGGAATCCGGCCGGGTCGCAGCCCGCATTGCCCAAGGTCACGACACCCTGCACGAAACAGAGGGCCGCTCCGAGATTGTTCTGCGCCCCCGCCGCTGTAGCGGGGATGCCCGTATTCAACCGCAGCATTTCCGACGGAGCGGGATTCGCACGGATTTGATTCACGGTTTCGACGCCGGTCAAGAACGCCGCGACCAGATCGGTCCGTGGAAACTGTGTCGGCGCTACTGCGGCGGGGAACAAGGTTTCAATCAATACCGGCAGGGAGGGATTCGTCACATAGTCGGCAAATTGTGCGTCGTTCTCCGGCTTGGAGGCATTGAAGCGGTCCTTGTCCTTCAAGCCGATCACGACCTCATTGACCAGCGGCATGCACAGCCGGGAGACTTGAGTCCATGCGCCCACTTCGACCGAGGGCCTGGCGAAGGTCGGTCTGGGACGAAGGGTGCGCGCCTGACGGAGACTCGATGTCGTCCAGCCGCCGATCACGGCGCTGGTGGCGTCCGCATTGCGCGTCAAGCACGCAGCCGGCACTTCGAGGGCCAGAGAGGTGACGTTGAAGTTGTCCAGAATGTTCTGCTTCCCACTCGTTGATCCCAGCGGATCCAGATTGATCAGGTCGAACACTTCACCGAGGTTGATAAAGAACGGCTCCTTCCTCTGCCCGACGAAAACCTTGCCCTGGCCTGCGTCACATCCGGGAATGGTGAAGTCGTGGATGAACGTGCGAGCATAGGCCTCGTAGCCGGGAACGGATTTCACACCGATATTATCGATCGGTTTCGTGAGGTTGGTTCCCACCGACCGGCGATTGCCAGTTCGCCGGTTGCCACGGACGATATTCAGTGTGTAGGTTTCTGAAATGTTCTGGTTCGGGTCATTCTCGGCGGCGATCGCCCCAATATTGACAAGGGGGATGGAAATTGGTTTACCGCCGGCCGACACCGTCAAATCATTCAACGTGTTCTTAAAGCGGAACTGAAAGGTGATGTCCTCTTTTCCGTCGCCTGTGTTATCGATGTGAAACTCGTAGAGGGCGTTGGGGTCCATGAAAAAATAATTCGGCCCCCCGTACGGAGCTTGAAGAGGGAGATAATTGGCGATCATCGTCACATAGCCTTCTCTGCCGGGCTCATAACTGTTGAACATGTACCAATCCGTGCCGTCCGACTTAGGCAGTTCGGTGATCAGCGGCGCCTCGCGATGGCTCGACGCGACCGCCGTCGTCACCGGCAAAGCCCACAATAACGCTCCTGTCGCCGCGGCACAGACTGCCGCGACACCCATTCGCGCACGCGTTCTGCTCATTCGAAGTCTCATGATTCTCCCTCCTGGTGGTTGGTGTATGGCCATGAACCGTCTGGTCGATGCTGCTACTCCCTCTACGAAGACTTCTGTGTTCTGGATGTTTCCCATACAGCCTCTCGTTGTGCCGTTATCTGCATCCAGTTTGTCCTCACACCCGCATTTTTCGTAGGTGCCCCTGCTCATTGCGCAAGACGGAGCCTCCCAAAATGAAGATTCTATGTATCAGACAAGAACTATTCTGGCGTGGTCAAAACTGCTCACTTTTGAAAGATTACTGTAGTATTTGGTCGTGCCCGGGTGGATGTCACGAGACGCCAATGACAGCGCGTTGTTCAGAGATGACGCGCTGTCTCCGATTTGAACGTGAATCCCACGTCTGGGTGTTTAGCATGCGGGTTTCTTCTCCATGAGGTTTGGGGTTTTGCCGGACACTCCCGAGGAAGGAAGAATGAATGAATGAATGAAGACAACGCACTTGCCCGCCTCACAATCCAACGAGATCTCGGTGAAAGAATGCCGCCCAAGATTCGTGTCTTGACTGCCGTCAATTCCGTGTGTTACCAGAAATATATTCGTGCTACTTGATGAGGAGTCGGTTCAATGGAACCTTTGGTCCGCTTTGGCGTGTCGCTTGATGACCGCTTACTGAAAGAGTTTGACCGCCACATCAGGCGACGGCGCTACACCAATCGATCGGAAGCAATCCGTGACTTGATTCGAGACATTTTGGTTGGGCAGGAATGGGACGAGAACAGGGTATCGATCGGCACGATTACTTTCGTCTACGACCACCATGTGCGTAACCTCACCGGAAAGTTGACCGATATTCAACACGACTATCCGGGGCAGATTTTATCTGGGATGCATGTCCATCTCGACCACGATCATTGTCTTGAGGTTTTGGTGGTGAAAGGGAAAGGGGCAGAGATCAGGAAGGTGGCGGATGCGCTGGTGAGTGTGAAGGGCGTGAAGCACGGCCAGTTGACCATGACGACGACAGGAAAGGCATTACGCTAGCGTGTCCCGTTGCGTGCGAGTCGCGATGCAGGGTGCCGCGATCGTTATGGGAGTCGTCCTAGTCGTGACGCAGGCCCTGGCGCACGATCCCGATGTACCAGAAGTCGACATCCCGGAGGTGTCGGTCGTCGCCGAACGACCAGTCTCGGCATCCTCGCAACACTTCATTCCCGATAAAGAATATATCCTTCAACCCCAAGGCCGTCCGGCGCAGGTGTTGCGGTTGATCCCTGGCTTCATCTCGGTGGAACATTCCGGCGGAGCGGGGAAGGCCGATCAATATTTTCTGCGTGGCTTCGATGCGGATCACGGAACAGACGTGGCATTCTTTGCCGATGGGATGCCGATCAACTTGCGCACCCATGCGCATGGGCAGGGCTACGCCGACCTCAATTTCATCATTCCGGAAACCATCGAAGGGTTAGATGTCAACAAAGGCGCCTATCTTCCTGAATACGGTGACTTTGCCACAGCAGGGGCGGTGAATTTCAAGACGAGACAGGTGGTTCAAGAAGGGATCGCTCAGGCGACCGGTGGTCAGTTTAATACGCAACGCTATCTGCTCATGTTCTCGCCGACGAAGGACAAAGTCCGGACGCTGTTTGCCGCTGAGGGTTATTACACGAACGGGCCGTATGAACACGATAACCGCTATTTTCGGGGCAATCTGTTCGGGAAAATGACGACCAATCTGAGCAGTCGAGATGAACTCAGTCTGACCGGGACGTTTCAGAGTTCTAAATGGAATGCCTCCGGTGAGATTCCGCTTCGTGCCGTCGATGCCGGCACGCTCGGTCGATTCGGTTCCATCGATCCTTCTGAGGGAGGCAACACGCTGCGCAGCACTGCCCGATTGAACTATCACTACGACACCCTCTCGGGTGGTCAATTCTTTGCGAATGCGTACGGCCAGTATTACCGGCTGGACCTCTTCACAAACTTTACGTTTGTGCTCAACGATCCGGTCAACGGCGACGGGATTCAGCAATCCGATCGTCGTGTTATGTATGGCGGAGATATCGGATACAAACAGCAGGGTGAAGTCTTGCGCATGCCGAGTATCGGGACGATCGGGTTTCAAACCAGAATCGACGACATTCACTTGAGACTGGGGACCCAAACGACACGAGTGCCGACCGGGAGCACCATAGACAACGATGTGCTGGAGGCGTCCTACGCGCCGTTTGTCAAAGCGGAGGTCCAGCCGATGTCATGGATGAGGCTCACGGGTGGGCTGCGCGGCGAAACCTTCACCTTCGACGTGCGTAACCGCTGTGCCACCTGTGCGGAGCAACCGGCCGGCAGAACAAGCTCAGGCATGATCCTGCCGAAAATGAACCTGATTCTCGGTCCCTGGGCTGGGACTGAATTCTTTGTCAACTACGGTGAGGGGTTTCATAGCAACGATGCGCGATCGGCCGTCACGCCTGGTTCGTCGCCGTTGGCACGGTCCAAGAGTTATGAGGTCGGGGTCCGGTCGAGGCCCTGGGGACCGGAGGGAGTCGAACTCATCGCAACGGTGTGGCAAATAGATCTCCAGTCGGAACTCGTGTTTGTGGGGGACGCAGGGACGACGGGGATTCGCGGACGGAGCAGACGGCACGGTGTTGAAGTCTCCGCGCGTGGTCAAGTCTGGGGTCCGATTAATGTCAACGGCAGCGTGACATGGACCAAGGCCGAATTTCGAAACGGCGATGCGATTCCATTAGCCCCTGAGCTGACGGCGTATGGCGCGGTGTTGGTGCGTTGGCCGGAAGGCCTGACTTCGCAACTACAAGCAACCTATCTCGGCGTACGACCACTGATAGAGGACCGGAGCTTCAAATCGCCCTCTTGGGTTGAAATCGACCTCACGGAGCGCTATCAACTTCCGATCACGCTGTCCCACGGACGTTTGGAGGCGTTCTTCTTTATTCGGAATCTGCTCGACACGAAGTGGGAACAGGCCATTTTTGCATTCGAATCGAGATTGAGGAGCGAGCCGACGGGTGTTAGCGGCATTCACTTCGTGCCGGGAAATCCGCGTATGTTCCTGGGCGGCGTGGCCTGGTATTTTTAGTAGACCGCTGAAAACGACTCCCAACTTCGTTCTCGTCTCGTACGCATCCTCAACGTACCCCAGAGGGTACGCTTCCAGTGCTTTCTTCGCCTGCGGCCTTGTTGGAAGATCGTTTTGAGCGGTCTATAGTAGGCTGTTATGAAGTCACAATGCCGAATTCTTTCACGCATCTATTTCAATCGTCCGACGCTTTCGGTCGCGCGATCGCTCATCGGCAAGTATCTCGTTCGGGTGATCAGTGGTCGTACCCTTGCCGGCAAGATCATTGAGGTCGAAGCCTA
>JBDSDL010000171.1:0-3471 GCA_039920585.1 Nitrospiraceae bacterium
GTGACTCGCCCCTCGGTCTCTTGCGGCATCAAGCCATCGTAGAGCCAGACTACGGAGCTGACGGGCATCTGGATATTTGGGAAGACGTCGGTCGGTGCCTTGACCACTGTCAGCACCCCAAACACCAGGATGAGGATGGCCAGCACAACAAAGGTGTACGGCCTACGCAGGGCAACGAGGACGAGCTGTTTCACGTGCGAAACCTCCTCCGAACGGATTGACGGTCTAGCCGTTCACGAGCACCAGTGTCATACATTCGGGGACCTGAAAAATACTCCCCTGGTAAATTTTCACGGCATACCTGTAACTTTCCACAGTATGGTCTGCTTGTGGAAACCCCTATCCTCTCTTGGTGCAAGATCATCGAGCAGGAATGGGAGGGGAACTCTCACGGTATGTGGCCGCGCTTAGGCTCTTGCTGCCGGTTCCTTCGCGGATGGATAATGGGCAGAGATGAGAGGATCTCCATGGTGTTGGTTTAATTAGTCACAGAAGAACGTATTCGGAACTCCTCATCGAGCCGTCGGGTTCTCAATCCGCTCAAGGTGAATCGGTGTAAACCATGTATCGTAAACGGGACGCAAAGAGTCACAATGCAACCAGCCGGCTGCTGATCCTTATCGTCGGTTTGGGCATCGGCGTCTTCTTGCTCGATCTATCTCTTCCTCTTGGAATCGGGAATTCTGTGCTCTACGGTGGGCTCGTCATTCTGTCCTTTCTCTTGCCTTATCGGAAAGGCCCACTGATCACGGCGATCATTTGCTCTACGGTCGACATGACCGATATCATGCTGAAGCCCACGCTCGATGGCGTGCCACTGTGGATGGGCGTCACCAATCGGTTGTTCAGCCTGATGGCGATTTGGCTGCCCTTGCTGTTCTTCCTGCATCGGCGGCGGGCCGAAGACCTGTTACAGGGGGCGCACGATGAACTCGAAACGCGGGTGGAGGCTCGCACACATGAACTCGCCGCTGTGAATCAAGCGCTCCTCACGGAGATCAACGAACATATGGAAACCGAGCAGTCGCTTCGGACGAGCGACGCCGTGTTGCGGGCCAGCCAGCACGAACTCCAGCAGAGTCGTGCGGATTTGCGGGCCTTGGCAGGTCAGCTGTTAACGGCACAGGAAGCAGATCGGCGGAGAATATCCCGCGACCTGCACGACGACATCAATCAACGCCTCGCGATGCTCTCAATGGATCTTCGGCGGATGGAGAAAGATTCGTCGAAGGATCCGGAGCCTCTCCGGGATGGGATTCGACGGGTATCCGACAGCCTGGCCGCTATCTCGAACGATGTGCGACAAATGGCCTATCGCTTTCATCCGTCCATTCTTGATGACTTGGGGCTCTTGAAGGCTGTACGCCGCCTGGTCAATGAGTTTTCCGACCGCACAGGCATCCAGTGCTCCTATGTGCATAAGGACCCGGTGGGCATACTGCCGCCCGACGTGACCATTTGTATCTATCGTGTCGTACAGGAATGCCTCAGCAACATTTCTCGGCATGCCCAGGCCACACAGGTGGAGGTCGAGCTGATTTGCGAGTACGATGAGGTCAGCCTCTCAGTCCGCGACAATGGCGTGGGATTTGACGCCACGCATGGAGATCAGATGAGCGGGCATCTGGGTTTGCTGAGTATGAAAGAGCGTGTACGGATGGCCAAGGGAACGTTGGAGGTGGAGTCGACACCCCAGCACGGCACAGAGATCCGGGTGGATATTCCATTGAATCTAGAGGAGGAACATGCCTAAGCCGCGCATCCTGGTGGCAGACGATCACGCCCTTGTCATCGAAGGATTTCGCCGGATCCTGCAAGAGCACTATGAGCTGGTCGGGACGGTCGGCGATGGGTATGCGCTTCTGGCTGCCGCGAAGACCGTCCAGCCGGACATCGTCATCCTGGATATCTCCATGCCGTTGCTCAATGGCATCGACACGGCGGCGCAGCTGAAAAAGATTTGTCCAACAGCCAAAATCATTATCGTGACGATGCACGCCGGTGCGGATTATGTGCGGTCCGCCTTCGAGGCTGGGGCGTCGGCCTATGTGCTCAAGGGGTCGGCAGTCGATGAATTGGAACAGGCGATTCGGGCCGTGCTCGGAGGCCATTCCTACATTACACCGCTGATCACGAAAGAGTTCGTGGATGTCTTTTTGTCTACAGTCTCGGAGAAATCGAAAGGCCTTACTCCGCGCCAGCGCGAAGTTCTGCAGTTCCTCGCCGAAGGACGGACGGCCAAGGAGATTGCCAATCTCTTGCACATCACTTCACGCACTGTCGAGTTTCATAAGGGACAGATCCTGGACCACCTCAAGCTGAAGACTACTGCAGATTTGATCAAATATGCGCTCACCCACGGCATCGTCAACGCACCGTAATGACAGATCAGCCCTCTCCCCCTCGTAGAAATTCTCCTGTACGCCTGCGGTTTCTACGAGTTCCTTTCCATGAGCGACAGCGGTAGATGTGTACGTAATAAACTCCTAACCACCGCTAGTCCTCTTCGCATGTGGTGATGAGGTGGCTTTCTTGAGAAGTTTCCCTCGACGATACAGTAACGCATCAAGATAACCGGATCGTGAATGGGTCATGAAGAATTCTTCATCACCCTGAAGGGGTTTAGCTCAGACGTGTGCAGTGTGTGATCGCAGCTAGCCCGCATGACCCCTGAACACTTCAACTGCAAACCGACAAGTAGACGTCGTTCGATTACGACTACGGATTGGGCCGGACCGAGATCAAAAAGTAACCGGCTTTCTCCCACCTTGACTCAATCTTCCAAGCCTCATAGTTTAAGGTGATCTTTTCACAGAAATGGGTCTCGTTGGTCTCATGTGAAAAGATAATCGTTATATCTACAAAGGGAGGTAATAGTTATGCGGTTCGTTAAAGTGACGGATGAAGAACGTACAGGTGAAGTTGCGATCAATCTCGACCTAATCCGGGAAGCTCACTTGGGAGGGGGCTTGCTGCACCTCTATTTCGAGCGTAGCTCCAACACACAGGATGACATGACGTTTACAGGTGAGAATGCCCAGAAAATATGGGCCGCGATGGGATACGCGGATTGACCTTGCCCGCATGATTCATGCAGCTTCTGCTGCAAGTGCGAATACGCGGCTATGACGGGCAGTCTCGCCGTTCAACCCTTCGACATACTGCACGAGTATGCATACAGGGCTTCACGCCTACGAGTCCCCGTCTCGCTTCGCGTCTGCACGCTTTCGCAAACCTTCATGAATAATGCGGGCTAGGAATGGGTGGCAGATTCGTCTCTCCGATGTCGAGGATTAAACACAAGGGGCGGAGTCCCTGAAGGAACTCCGCCCCCGGTCACACGTTGGTCTCGCTGAACCTTAGAGCCAGTTGACCCGTTCGGCCGGCCGAATGTAAATCGGCTCTTCGACTTGAATCCGCGCCACTTCCTTCCCCGACTTATTGAACCCCAGCACGGTATCGTTGTACATC
>JBDSDL010000172.1:0-2711 GCA_039920585.1 Nitrospiraceae bacterium
GCCGCAATATCCTCCATCACTTGCTCTGCCCCTGCAGGACTCGCCGCTTCGTCATACACACGATTGAGGCAGGCCAGGAGCGACAAGCTGCTCGTCAGCACCGGTTTGATCGGAAGGCCGAGCAACAGTCGAAGGTCGTCCAATGCAGCCGTTTCCATGGGATCGGTCGTCGCCACGAGCACAGATCCATCCTCTGTCTTGAGAGGGAGCACATGATAGCGGCGGGCGAAGTGGATCGGAACCTTCTTGACCCATTCATGGTCGACCTGGCTCTCATCAAGATGCGGGAGCCACGGAAGTTCAAACTGAATGGCCAGCGCCTGGAGAAGTTGCTCTTCGGTAACCGCCCGGAGTCGGACCAAGATTTCTCCGAGGCGTCCCCCCTTGGTCCCTTGAATATTAATCGCCTCAAGCAATTTGGCGTCGGACAAGCCGAATTTATCTTCGAGGATCGCTCCTAACAGGGGCCGACCGGAATGATCATCGTTCATCGTAGAACACCAATGGATGGTTCATGCCTGATAAGGCCTATCGATGTCGAGAAACGCTATAAGTCTTTGGAGATTATGAGAATACTCCTAGCTGGTCTCTCTGACAAGGCATCTGGTTCATCTGGTTAGTTTCCGTTCAACCAAACAAACAAGATTGTTGGAAGCGGCAGGGGGCCACAATAGATGAGAATTGAGCGAACTCAGCGTATGTCGAACGTCATCGCGGTTCGTTGATTGTTACGCAGGACATCGAGCTTCACCGTCTTCTCGTTGCGGAGCTGCTGGAAGAGCGTGAGCATCGTGCCAGGATCACGAATGTCCACGCCGTTGACCTGCTGGAGAACGTCCCCGTACTTCAAACCGATTTTCTCATAAAAACTGGAGGGTGCGATATAGTCTAGGCGGAACCCATTCATCGCTCCGTTTATCATGTAAGGCACGGCTCTCGCCTGGGACAATAACGTGGGCACATCGCCCATGGCTTGTTCAACGTCTCTCCGATCAATTATTGTGCGCACTGGACGCACAGGCACCGGAGCGACAGATGGTCCTGCCGGTACTGGGGCAGACGGGGGCTTCTCGGTCTGCGAAGCGGCGAGTTCAAGCAACTCCTGTTGATCGCCCTGACGAACGACTATCCCGTTCCGCCGAATTTCGCTGATCTCACCCGCATCGGGTATTTGGTCATGCAACCGGAAGAAGAGTTGTCGTTTGCTGGAAAGTTCTTCAACGATGGCCGAAACCCCCTCACGATCGCCGATCACCACCCCCAGCAGCTTGAGCTTCGACGCCAGATTTAACGGAGCGCGGGCAGGCGACGCCCCCGACCCCGCGGTGCCCATAGCGAGAGGGGCGAGAGGGTCGATTGGCAAGGGGAAGAGTCCGCTTGTCCGAATGCGCTCAACCAATGCAGGCAGGGTCGCACGCACGTCAGCCTCTCGATCGGAAGCCGGTAATGGCCGCACCAGCCCTCCCGGCACAGACAAGGCCTCCGCAATCACTGCGTTGACGATATGGGCGACGAAAAAGGCGCCACACAGGACATAGGCGAATATGATGCCCCGACGTATGTTCATAGTCTTTGAGACCGACTTTGGACCGATAACCCCATTCAGCGTGTCATTCTAGTGTGGAGAGATGGTTCCGTGCAAGAACACCAATCTCCCTGTAAACGGTCCAAAACATGCTTGCCATAGACAACGCTAGGTAATCAAGACATAATTCAAACACTTTTCGCCATACTGAAGGAGTTTCTCTTGTGAAAAAAGCGCTGATCAGCGGCATTACAGGGCAGGATGGATCATATCTGGCAGAGTTTCTCCTCGGGAAGGACTATGAGGTCTACGGCATTATTCGACGATCGAGTTCGTTCAATACGGGGCGGATCGATCCCATTTATGAAGACCCCCATGTTCCACATCGACGGCTCCATCTGGTGTATGGCGACCTCAACGATGCAAGTTCGCTGAACCACATCATTCGAACGATCCAACCTGATGAAATTTACAACCTGGGAGCACAAAGTCATGTGCGTGTAAGTTTCGACATTCCCGTGTATACCGGCGAAATTACCGGACTCGGAACAATCCGCCTCCTGGAAGCCATTCGGG
This sequence comes from Nitrospiraceae bacterium, assembly GCA_039920585.1. Classification (GTDB taxonomy): domain Bacteria; phylum Nitrospirota; class Nitrospiria; order Nitrospirales; family Nitrospiraceae; genus Palsa-1315. The sequence continues at coordinate 2,102 of JBDSDL010000172.1, forward strand.
AATCGGGGCAGAAGCCGAAATTTTACCAAGCATCGTCAAGCGAGATGTTCGGCAAAGTGCAGGAGGTACCTCAGCGCGAAACCACACCATTCTATCCCCGCAGTCCCTTTGGAGCAGCCAAAGTCTATTCGTACTGGATCACCGTCAACTATCGGGAAGCCTACGACCTCTTCGCCTGTAACGGAATTTTATTCAACCATGAATCGCCCCGACGGGGCGAGACGTTCGTGACGCGCAAGATCACAAAAGCCGCAGCGCGCATCAAGCTGGGCGTTCAACAGGATCTATACCTGGGGAATCTCGACGCGAAACGCGACTGGGGTTTCGCCGGTGATTACATCGAAGCAATGTGGATGATGTTACAGGCGAAGACTCCAGACGATTACGTGATTGCCACCGGCGAAACGCACACCGTCAAGGAAATGCTCGAGCTCACATTCGACCGTCTGCAACTGGATTGGAAGAAACATGTCAAGATCGATGAGAAATACTATCGTCCAACCGAGGTGGATCTCCTCATCGGCGATGCGAGCAAGGCGAAAAAAGAGCTTGGCTGGCAACCGAAGGTGCGTTTCCACGAGTTGATCGCCATGATGGTCGACGCGGATCT
>JBDSDL010000173.1:0-12233 GCA_039920585.1 Nitrospiraceae bacterium
GCGAAGAGGCGAGGAGGTACGTACCGCACTTCGTGTGGCCGTTCGCCCCTAGAATGGATCTTGGCGAACGGATAAGCCCCCCAGTGCTTCCGAACATCCGAAAAACTCTCGTTGAGCCTCTGAGCGATGCGAGAACGAAGCTGGCAGACTTTTTCAGCATCCTGCTAGATCAACCAGGTCCATTGCGTGAAGGTCGCAGCCTGCCCGACTCTCTGTCCCTTCGCATCCACGATATTCCAAACAACGGCGTTCTCGACGAGAAAGCGTCGCCCAGTGGAAGAAATGCGCACACCACGATAGGTGTCGAGATAGCCGCGGGTTCTGGCCTGTTCCAACATCCATTCCCGCTCGGCTCGATTGACCGGTTCAGCCGTAAGTCTCGACGGTGTCGTCCCGAGTTGGTCCCAGGTCAGCTCCCACAGCTCCAACGCGACTTGATTCCCGTAATTGAGGAGAGGGTCCTCTTCCATCCCGTGGGATACGACGACAAAGGGAGACTGGAAGAGCGCGTGGGCCTGATAGTCCGGATCGCCCGCTCGTTCGAGCAGTTCACGTCCGGTCCAGCGACGGTAACTGTTGAGGAGCAGTTGCGACCACTCCACGATAGCGGGATCGGTCCATATCTGAGAGGTCACGGCACAACCCTCTGGTGCAGCGACGCGGAAAGAGTCTCGTACCCGTCGATCAGGCGTTGGTACCACGTCCGGTCGGTCAACGCAAGAATATGGTGAGGACTCTTGTGCAGACCATAGGAGGACTCTGTATAATGTGGCATCTCTCGGATGTAATTTCCGAGAGAGACCGATCATTGAGGAATATCTATGGCCGCGCAGACCCTCTTCGACAAAATCTGGGAATCCCACGTCGTCCGCGCAGAGCCGGACGGGACCACTCTGCTCTATATCGATCGTCAGTTGGTCCACGAAGTCACATCGCCGCAGGCGTTTGAAGGGCTCAAGCTCTCGGGCCGCCGGCCTCGACGTCCTGGCGCCACATTGGCAGTGCCGGATCACAACGTTCCGACGACCGACCGGACCCTGGGCATCACCGATCCCCTCAGTGCGAAACAAATCAAGACACTGGAGGAGAATTGCCATGACTTCGGCATTACACTCTTCGGCATGAACGACATCCGCCAAGGCGTGGTGCACATCATAGGACCAGAGCAGGGCTTTACCCTGCCTGGGACGACCATCGTATGCGGCGATTCGCACACGTCGACACATGGAGCGTTCGGCGCCCTGGCCTTCGGCATCGGCACTAGCGAAGTGGAGCATGTTTTGGCCACCCAATGTTTGGTGCAGAAACGGCCCAAGACCATGGAGGTCCGCATCGATGGGGTGTTACCGGCTCACTGCTCGGCAAAGGACGTGATTTTGGCCATCATCGGCAAGATCGGCACAGCCGGCGGAACCGGCTATGTCATCGAGTACACAGGCTCGGCGATCCGTGCCCTCAGCATGGAAGGGCGTATGACGCTCTGCAACATGTCGATCGAAGGCGGCGCACGGGCCGGGATGGTCGCGCCAGACGAACACACCATCGCCTATATCAAAGGACGTCCATTGGCTCCGACGGGAGAGTTATTCGAACAAGCCGTACAAGCATGGCAACAGCTCAAGACCGATGCGAATGCGGCATACGATAGGACCGTCATGATGAAGGCCGAGGACATCGCGCCACAAGTCAGCTGGGGCACAAGCCCCGGTATGGTGACCGGCATCGATCAACGAGTGCCGGATCCGCGTACGATCGCAGACGAAAACCAGCGCCAGGCTACAGAGCGGGCGTTGGAATACATGGGCCTCATTCCGAACATGCCCATAACCGATATCGCTATTGACAAAGTCTTCATCGGTTCCTGCACGAATGCGCGCATCGAAGATCTCCGCCTGGCTGCGAGCTTGGCGAAGGGTAAGCATGTCGCAAAGACCGTTCATGCGATGGTCGTGCCCGGCTCCGGCCTCGTCAAGCAGCAGGCCGAACAGGAAGGGCTCGACCGACTGTTCAAAGAGGCGGGATTCGAGTGGCGGGAAGCAGGCTGCAGTATGTGCCTGGCGATGAATGCCGACGTACTTCAGCCCGGCGAGCGCTGCGCCTCGACCAGCAATCGAAATTTCGAAGGGCGCCAGGGGGCCGGCGGGCGAACGCATCTCGTGTCGCCAGCGATGGCAGTCGCCGCGGCGGTCGAGGGGCACTTCGTCGATATCCGAACCTGGAAATAGAGGACCTATGCAAGCCTTTACGACACTCACGGGGTTAGTGGCCCCACTGGACCGCGTCAATGTCGATACCGATCAAATCATCCCGAAGCAATTTCTGAAGACAATCAAGAGAACCGGACTCCGGGAAGGGTTGTTTTACGACTGGCGTAGACAGAAGGACGGTTCACAGGATCCATCGTTCTTTTTGAATCAACCACGCTTCCAGGGCGCGACGATTCTCCTGACGCGCGATAACTTCGGGTGTGGGTCGTCGCGTGAACATGCTCCCTGGGCGCTTCTCGACCAGGGCTTCCGCTGTATCATCGCACCGAGCTTCGCCGACATCTTCTATAACAACTGTTTCCAAAACGGTATGCTGCCTGTCGTGCTGAAGACCGACGAAGTCCTAGCCATGATGAGCGACGTCTCGGCGAAACCCGGGTACCAATTGACGGTGGACCTTGGAGACCAGACAGTGACCGCCCCAGACGGCGCCCGCTCTCGCTTTGAGATCGATCCCTTCAGAAAGGATTGCTTGTATCGGGGTCTCGACGCCATCGGATTGACCTTGCAACACGAGACGACCATCACCTCCTATGAGGCTCGACGAAAGACTGAAGCCCCCTGGCTCTTCACGGATCTTCGCGAGAACCTGGGAAAGTCTTGATGATCAAGCTGTTTGTGCTGTTCCTGTTCTTCATCGGTGCGGCCTACTTGCTCGTCGCCTTCAACTACAGCTACTCCGATGGAAGCCGGGCAGGCTATATTCAGAAATTTTCCAACAAGGGCTGGATCTGCAAGACGCACGAAGGAGAAATGGCTATGACCACGGTACCTGGTGTGGCTCCAGTGTTGTGGAGCTTTTCGGTCTCGGATCCGAAAGTGGCGTCTCAACTCTCGCAGGCCATGGGAAAACGATTGGTCCTGCACTACAAAGAATATCGTTACCTCCCCACGACGTGCTTCGGAGAAACCGCCTACTTCGTCGATCACGTCGAGATCACTGAATAAGTTCCCGCCTTTTGGAACCCCTAGCCTCTAGTCCCGCGCCTCTCGCCTGACCATTAGCGATTGCATCAGAACCGTTCATGGATAATGCGGGCTAAGACGACCCGCATTACTGATCCGCGTTCATGCCACCACGGACACACCAGCTTGGGACGCTGTGGGCCCAATTGATGAAGGTCGCGCCGCCGCCCAAACCGAAATGCACGGCCCACGAACCCCTGGCGTCCTCTTCAACCCTCGTCGCCGACCAATAGACGGTCGACTGGACCGTCAGGAATGGATGGCCCAGTGGAAGAGTCGGACCCGGAGGAGCCACTGAGGGGTCCACCAGACTCGTCAGCTCCTCGAGCAATGGCAGCCGCCAGCCTTTCTGCCCCCCGACATTCTTCTCGATGCAGGCACGACGAGCCGCAATCCATCTGGCGCTCGTTGTCTGCGGTGACCTCTCCCAGATCAGGCTGGTTTCTTTGTCCAACACCGCCTCGCTGTTGAAGGCCGGCAGGACGACGAACCGCTGGGCTGCAGGCAGAGCCTTACCCTTGTTCTGGATGACGCCCGGCTGATCGGCCAGTACTCCTTGCGCACCCGCTTGCGCCTCTGCGCCGCCACAGATCACCAGGAGCAGCCCTCCCAGCACTAGCGCTCCCATCGTGACGGTGAAAAACCGTCGTCGCTTCATTGCGCCCTCTTTTAGCCCGAACGCGCGTTCCTCGTGACGCGTATCTTGTTAGTCTCGCAAGCCTAGCGAGACTTGCAAGAAGAGCGGGACGGATCGGACATTTCATCTTCGCGAGTCACGCCTGTCGAGCACGTCTTGCTCGTCTCGCTCATGAAGAATACGGGCTAGTGTGGTGCTTCTAACACTTCTTGACATATTCCGTTCGCTGAGCTTGTCGAAGGGTTCATGCTTTCAACGACTTCCGTTCATGCTTCGACAAGCTCAGCACGAACGGTGTGTACGGCCACTTGTGACGCGCTACATTAAATCCACTTCTTTCCTTTGAAAAACCCAAGCATGGCGATCACGATCGTCACCATCAGCCCGAGCACCAGCGGGTAGCCCCATTCCCATTTCAGCTCCGGCATGTGCTCGAAGTTCATCCCGTAGATACCGACGATGAATGTCAGGGGCATAAAAATCGTCGTAATGATCGTCAGGACTTTCATCACCGTGTTCAACCGATAGCTGATGCTCGACAGATAGATATCGAGACTGGTTGAGACCATTTCGCGAAGCGTCTCGATGGTATCCACGATCTGAACCACGTGATCGTAGACATCGCGGAAGAATACCTTTGTCGATTCCTGTAGGAATGGGCATTCAGATCGGGAGAGACTGTTCGCCGCTTCACGGAGCGGCCACACCGCCCGCCTCAGAAACAGCAATTGCCGTTTGAGGCCGTGGATCTTGTGCAGCGTCTCCGGCTTCGGATCGCTGACCACCAGATCTTGCAGCGCTTCGATCTTCTCACTTAGCGCCTCCAGCACCTCGAAGTATTGATCGACAATGGCATCGACCAGCGTATAGAGCAGATAGTCGGCCCCGGACTGCCGCAGGCGTCCCTTCCCCCCACGAAGTCGATCCCGCACCGGTGTGAAGACATCGGCCCCGTTTTCCTGAAAGGACAGCACAAAGTTCCGTCCGAGGACCAGACTCACCTGTTCGACGACGATCTCCTGTCGGTCGGTGACCGACAGCATCTTCATCACAAGGAACAGGCAGGTCTCATAGTCATCGAGTTTCGGCCGCTGATCGGTGTTGGCAATGTCTTCGAGGAGCAACGGGTGGAGCTGGAACTGCTTCCCGAACGATTCCAGAATGTCCATCTTGTGGACGCCCCCGACATCCACCCAGGTGACGGACTCATCGGTCGGTGGCGCAAGCTCTTCGAGCGACAAATCCTGGCGTTCGTCGCAGCGAGCGCCGGCGTAGCTGAAGACCGTGATCGTAACTTTAGCCGGTTTTTTCTCACCGATATGGACGAGCGTGCCCGGGGGGAGCCCTGTCTTTCTGGATCGTTTCTGGACCAGCTTCATGGTAGAGACCTCGCAGGACCCCCTGCTTGTACGCAGGTTCTCGGCGCTGGTCAAGAGGATCGTTTTGCTGGTCGCCTGACGCCGTCTTTCCGCTTTGCCGATCCTGCAAGACCTGCTACTCTTCCTGGTCCACTCTGCGAGGTATGCAACATGGAGCGAGAATTGGCGACGTTGGTCGAAGCGATCCGGAGCGCCGGCGCAACGGTGCGTGAATTGGTCCGGGTTGGGTTCGACGTGCAGACGAAGTCAGACCGTTCGCCAGTCACCACCGTGGATCATGCGGTCAACCGCATTCTGCATGAGATGCAGCGCCAAGAATTTCCACAGGATGGATGGCTCTCGGAAGAGTCTCCCGACGATCCGGCTCGACTCACCAACCAGCGCGTCTGGATTGTGGACCCCATCGACGGCACCAAGGCCTTGGTGAATCGGATACCGGAGTTCTGCATCTCAGCAGCACTGATTGAACGCGGCGCGCCGATTGTGGCCGCGATTCTCAATCCCTCGACCGATGAGCTCTTCACCGCGGTGCGCGGCGGTGGACTCTTCTTGAACGGCGCACGTGTCAGCCCCTCTCCTGCGCATGACGTCAATCCCGTCATCATGGTCAGTGCGTGGGAATTTCGGAGCGACCGATGGTCGACGCTCGCCGAGACCGCTCGGTGCCGCCCCATGTACTCCATCGCCAACGCACTGGCCCTGGTCGCCACCGGTCACGTCCAGGCCGTCCTCACCATCGAGCCGGAAAATGAATGGGATCTCGCGGCCGGAGTCCTGCTCATCGAAGAAAGCGGCGGCATTATCTGCGACGCGGCTGGAACATCCTTCGTCTTCAATCAACCGATACCGAGGTTTCGTGGCGTCATCGCTGTGGCTGCCACAGCCGATAAGGACCTGCACGCAAACCTCCAGACCCACGCCAACCGTGCCAGCTCGAAATCAGAGCGGAGGCAAGTCGCTCAATGACCATCGCCCTGTTGGGAACCGGCCTGCTGGGTCGAACGGTCGAACCATCGCGAAATGGCTTCGATCAGCCGGTCATCTTCGAGGTCGTCAATCCAATCCCATAGCCACATCATTCCCCCGCAAGCTTATTGCCTGCTCCAGCCTCCGATACGCCCGCGAAGGATCGCGCCTCTTTTTTGATATTCGTTGAGAACGACGAAAATACTTCTATACTGACAGGGGTGACGATCGGCGGCGTGGCCTAAACAGACATCGCTCCCCTTCCGGATCTCACATAATAGGAACCATGCAGAAGCTGGCCCACAAAACCATCGAACCACGTGCCTACGACTCCTTGATCCACGAAGGCTTCATCCGCCAGGGGGATCTCGTGAAAGCCGTTCAGGAGTCCTTGCAAGGCTCGACCGACTTGGAAGGCCTGCTGATCGAGAAATACCGAGTCCCGAAAGCGGTGCTCGGCAAAATACTGAGCACGTTCTTCGATTGCCCCTATATTCCATACGACGAACGGACCCTGGCCGATCCTCAACTCCTCAATAATCTCAGTCACGATTACCTTCGCGGACACCACTGGCTCCCGCTGAAGCAGCAGGGTGATATTCTGGATGTCCTGATCGACAACCCCCATGATCTCGACAGAGGTCATGACATCCAGCGATCCTTCCCCGGCCTGACGATACGGTATGCCTTGGGCCTGCGGCGTGACATCGAACGGTTCCTCAACGCCACGATCGGAGACACCGACAGCGGGTCCATAGCGGACACGCTGGGCGAGCTGGTCAACGACGCTCATCAGGAACAGTCTTTCGACATCGACTCTGACGGCATTGATGAGAACGATTCCGCGATCGTACGGCTCGCGAGTCAGATCATTGTCGAGGCATACCGACACGATGCGTCAGATATCCATATCGAACCGTACTCGGATCGCAAGGAAACAGCCATTCGTTTTCGGGTAGATGGCACATGTTCCACCTATATGAGGATTCCCGCGATCTATCGCCGAGCCTTGGTGTCTCGTATCAAGATCATGTCCGATCTTGACATTTCAGAACACCGGAAACCGCAGGACGGGAAGATCCGGTTCAAGCTGAACCAAGATAGGGAAATTGAACTACGGGTGGCGACACTGCCGACCGCCGGCAACAATGAAGACATCGTCATGCGGTTGCTCTCGGCGAAGGAGTCTCTCCCTCTCGATGCGATGGAGTTTGCTCAAGCCACGCTCACGACGCTCCTGGAAATCGCTGAGAAACCGCATGGCATCATGTTGTGTGTCGGCCCTACCGGATCCGGAAAGACGACGACCCTGCACGCCCTGCTTCGCCATCTCAACACAGACGAACGGAAAATCTGGACAGCGGAAGATCCTATCGAGATCACCCAGGAAGGCATCCGGCAGGTGCAGGTCCATCCCAAAATCGGGTTTACCTTTGCCGCCGCCATGCGATCGTTCTTACGAGCAGACCCGGATGTCATCATGATCGGTGAGATGCGGGACAAGGAGACTGCCGATGTGGCCATCGAGGCATCGCTGACCGGCCACTTGGTCTTGAGCACATTGCATACGAACGGAGCGGTTGAGACTGTGGCCCGCCTCCTCGACCTGGGATGCGACTCATTCAACTTCGCCGATGCCATGCAAGGAGTGCTCGCCAAACGCCTCTGCAAGCGGATCTGCGTCAAGTGTAAAGAACCATACCGTCCAACGGCACAAGAGTACGATAAATTGGTACACGCGTATGGTAGACAGACCTGGGAAGGGCTCGGGCTAGGCAATCGTGAGGACTTCCAGCTCTATCGAGGTCGGGGGTGTGACGCCTGCAACCAGACAGGCCTCAAAGGTCGGGTCGCCTTGCACGAACTCCTAAGGGGATCGGATGAACTGCGAAACCTGATCCAGAACCGCGCCAAAGCGATGGAGATGCAGAGCCTGGCCACGAAGGAAGGGATGATTACACTCGTGCAGGACGGAATTCTGAAAGTGCTCGCCGGCCTGACCACCTATGAACAAGTCCGGGCCGTCGCCATGAAATAGCTGCTCGAATCTCGTTGCGGTCGCTGCGCTCAGATCGTTGATTCCAGCGCTTTGACGAACTCCTTCAGCCGCTCCCCCTCTTCAGGACGAATCTTAATAAACTCAACACCGAACCTCGTCGCGGAAGACCACCGAACCGCGGCCAGATCAATCTGGACCGGCTCCTCTCGCTCCCGGAGTTGCATCGTCAGCTGTAGATATACTTCAACGCCGACGACGGTTTCCGAAGTGATGGCGCAACCGTCCGCGGACACATTTAAGATCGTGCCCCCGTGGGAAATCTGGTCTCCCCTGAACGACACAGGAAGTTGCACCGCGAAACGGGTATGTTTACGTCCTTCCATGAGGCTCCTTGCCGATCATCGGCTATGGCGTGAGAAGCTATTCACGGTGCCGGTGGAGTATCGCTGTGGTTCATAAGAGCCGTCTTCTTGCTGAGATGAAATGTTCCGCCCTTTTCCGTGGGTGCATGGTCGGCTCCGATGCGGCTGTACCACCAGCGTCCCTCCCCTTCTGAAAAATCTGGCGAGAACTCGACCATAAATCCACCATCTCGGTCATTTTCCTTCTGAAACCACATGCCCTGCCAGGTATGACCGATGAGCGTGTGTGTCTCGAATCGCCCATCTTTCCAATCGTAATGCCCGTTGCCCTGCTCGTCGAGTGTTAACCGAACGGCGGCACCGTCTACATATTCCCATTCACCGGCGAGAACATGGCGGTCACCGGGCTGAGACTCCGTCGATGGAGGAAGGGACTCCATGGGAATAGCCCTATGAACCGCCGGTTTGGCGCAAGCTGCTGCGAGCAAAGTACAGGCGAAGAGGAGAGGGGCACTGACGTATCGTAGAAGCATGTTGGCCTTTCAACTCGTATCGCTTGTTCCTAATTACCATTTGGTGAACGGACAGACAAGGGGTCGAGCGAAATGGGTGCACGGCAGAAGGTCTGAGGCCAGTCCTAACCAAGTCGCGCGATCCGCCGGCAAGCGTCGTCAATATCGGAATCGATTTTCGCATAGCTGAACCGAATGAACTGCCTCCCGTCAGCCCCGGAAAAGAAGGCTTCACCCGGCACACCGGCCAAACCGATCGTCTCAAGGAGAAACATCGCCCGCTCTTTTCCCGTTGTGCCAGGCAAGCGCGACGCATCGGCCAGCACATAGTAGGCGCCCTGTGGAATCGACGGCGTCAGACCGGCCTTCGCCAAGGCCTGGCAGAATCGATCGCGTTTCCATTCATAGTCGCGCGCCAAATCGCGGTAGAACGAATCTGGAAGTTCCTGGATGCCCACCGCTACCCCCGCCTGCAGCGGCGTCGGGGCACAGACATAGAGCAGGTCGTTCATAGCTCCGATCGCCTGTGCCCATCGCGCTACTGCGACGCTGTAGCCGATACGCCAGCCGGTGATACTAAACGTTTTGGAGTACCCGCCGATGGTAACCGTACGGTCGGCCATGCCCGGCAAGGTTGCGAAGCTCACATGCGTCCGGCCGTCATACAGAAAGTACTCGTAGATTTCGTCGGTGAACACGAACACATTGTGCTGTTGTGCAATCGCGGCAATACTTTCCAGTTCTGGCCTGCTGAACACTTTCCCTGATGGATTGCCAGGCGAGTTCACAATGATCGCCTTAGTTCGAGACGTGATCGCGCGCTCGACCTCGGCCACGGAAAAAGTCCAGTCGGGAGCCCGCATCTTCACCATCACCGGAACCGCCTCAACCGCCAGCAGCGCGCTGATGTGATACTGGTAGTAGGGCTCGAAGAGGACAACCTCGTCGCCGGGATTGAGCAGCGCCAGGCAGGCACAATGAAAGGATCCGGTGGCTCCCGCGCTGACCGTCACGTCCGTTTCCGGATCAGCCACGATGCCGTTATACTGCGCGAGCTTCTTGGCGATCGCCTGCCGCAGTTCGGACAATCCATCGAACCGCGAATAGACATTCTTCCCGCGCTCCATCGCCTGCGCTGCGGCTCGAAGCACCACTGGTGGAACCGGCGTGTCGCAAACCCCTTGTGCCATGTTGAGACCCTTCGCTTGGACACAAGCTTGGGTCATCGCTCGAATCTCCGAATGGGCCAATGCGGCCATTCGTTGGTTGATGTGTCGTTCCATCGTCGCACTCCTCCTTGATCATAGAGCTTTCTTTTCGCAGAGCTGTTCCAGGCAGGTCAAGCCTTCTTTCTAGCAGACCATGGAATAGATTGGTTCGGATACAAGATCGAATTACGAAGTTTTTGTTACATATAAAAACCAATTCGCTATACTGCAATCAGAACCCTGTCGGCTTCTCCTCCTGGCTACTCCTCTTGAGGAAGAGGGCTCACAGCTTGTCCGGTAGAGTAGTTTCACAGTCGATGTATTTCTTCTCCGGATGATTGAGGAAAAGGGCGTAGTCTGTGGCCATACAAAATTCCAGATCCAACAGAGCTTTAGGCTCTGACCACGAGGCCGCGATGGCGGAACGTCGGGGCCGCCGTCTCAGTCTCAATTGCCGTCTATTCTTTTTTGGAGAAGATGATTTCGAGGGCGAGGCGACGGTTCTCGATCTCTCCACGAACGGCTGTCAGGCGTCGTCCCTTACCCAGGTGCAGGTCGGCATGGTGCTCCGTCTATCCCTGTTTCTTGACGACCAGAAATGGCCGCTACGTATCGACGAAGCCCTGGTGCGGTGGGTCGACGGCGAAAAGTTCGGTCTCGAATTGACGGGAATCAGACCAGCCCAACGAGAACGAGTCAGAGCCATCATTATGAAGGCCAAACTCTGAGGAACCGCTAGACTAGATCCTTCCTCCGCTCCAGCTGTCTTTCCTTACTTCTATCGCGCGAAAGGGTATCTCCGCCCCCCGTACTATCGCTCCGTGTCAGACCCATTCGTTACCAGGGACATCCACCATAAAATGAACCTAGCCCAATGCGCCGGCGATGGGAAAGAACTGGTGGAGGACAATCTTGAGAACCGGTAGCTGGTCTTGTACGCGTGAGGATGGAAACTCGACCTGGTCAGCGCCCCGCCCTCACTTCTTTTCGTTCTTGGGAGGAGACTGTGGTGGGTGAGAACGGAACGCCTCATAGTGCCGGAGTACTTTCCTCACGTAGGCGCGGGTTTCTCGAATGCGCGGAACTTTGTGGTCTTTGACCCGGTGGACCCCGGCGTTATAGGCCGCCAAGGCCAAGGGAAGTTCACCTTGATAGAGGTTCAGCAGGTGCCGCAGCTGCTTGGCGCCTCCACGGATATTCTGGATGGAATCATGGGCGTCGCTCACACGCAACGTGGCGGCGGTAGCCGGCGTCAGCTGCATCAAGCCGACCGCGCCTTTAGGAGACACGGCATGCTGGCGAAAGTCTGATTCGGTCTTGATGACCGCGCGCAGCAGGGCAGAATCGAGACGATACTTCTTGGCGTACCACTCGATGGCCCGGCGGATTTCCTGTTTAGAATACCGAGGGTAGACGCCGTCGTAGTCGGGCCGCGTCGGTGTGGGGACGGCGGCGATCAGCAGACACAGCATCACCAGCGCACAGACGGTGGTGCGCAGCAGGCGTGAACAGAGCAGTCCGCTCCTGGTGTTGTCGGTGGCCATGGTGTGTGCTTACATCCCTGTGCACGAAGCAACCTTCATAGAAGCCTGTAAGGTCTCAAGATCCATGCCCGTGTGAGTCTCTACTAACATGCTGATGGCACAGGGAAAACGGCAGATATCCCACAGTGCTCACTATGGCCTAATGTGCTCGGAATGGACGTTTGAGAACTGTTGGCTTTCCCCCCGCGAGGTAACACAGTTCTTCAACGGCGAAGATTTCTCGGAAATTTTCAAAGGGAGAATCAGGAGCAATTACGCGGGATGCTCAAAAAGCTCGTCCAGCAAGGCCGCAGCGAGTGAAGATCCGGAGGCGTACCCTCTTGGGTACGTTGAGGATCTGAACGATGCGAGAACGACGCTGGCGGGCTTTTTCAGCATCCCGCTACAGCAGAT
>JBDSDL010000174.1:0-4122 GCA_039920585.1 Nitrospiraceae bacterium
TCTGCACATTGATCGGCGCAAGACGAACCTGACGGATCGTGCCGGCAAATGGATACCCAGGGTAGGCATCGACCGTAAAGGTTGCCTCCTTCCCTTCGGTGATCCCCCCGATATCCGACTCGCTGACATTCGTGTCGACTTGCATCTTCGTCAGATCGAGTGCGATTAAAAAGAGATTCGGTGTGGCAAAACTAGCTGCGATCGTTTGACCGACCTCCACATTTCTGGCGACCACGATCCCGTTCACCGGCGAGCGAATGACGGTGTACTTCAAGTCTAGCTCTACAGCATTCAACGCCGCCTCAGCCTGTTTCACTTGCGCTCCCGCCACGTTCATCTGCGCCTCAGCCGCCTGGAAATTCGTCGTGGCGACGTCGACGTCGTTCTGAGAAACGAACTCCTGCGCCACCAACGATTTCGTCCGATCCAGTTCGCGTTTGCGTTGAGCCAGATCAGTTCTGGCTCGTGCGACATTCGCTTTCGACATTTCAAGATTGCTGGCAGCTTGATCGCGACGAGCTCTGAGCGGTTCCGGGTCGATGACGGCCACGATATCGCCGGATTTGACTACCGAATTGAAATCGGCATGCAGGCTCTTGATCATGCCGGACACCTGCGTCCCAACCTGAACCGAGACGACTGGATTGATCGTGCCTGTCGCAGTCACGAGTGAAATGACGGGACCTCGCTCGACCACAGCGCTCCGATATCGAACCGGGGCTTTGCGCTCTCCATTGAAAAAGACATAGCCTCCAATGGCCAGTCCGACTGCCAGGACACTCAAGATTAGGATGGCACGGCGCATCGACACCTTCTCCAATTCCTTCGCCTACTTGGTATACATTGTATCAACAAGGTTGAAGGGAATCACCAGGCTGAAACAGCCTCCTTATGGCTTCGTAAAAACAAACAGGCCGTCCGCCAAATGGCGGACGGCCTGCCAGACTCCCTGGGCTATCGCTCAGGTCAGGGACTGACGCTGATTCGTTCCTTAATCAAATCAAACGTTTCCTTGGGCACTACGTTCTTAGCGACCAATTCGCCCTTCACCCGATACGGACGATTCGTCACAATGCGGTCCGCCACGTCTTTGGAGAGGCCAAGCACGAGCACCATATCACCAGCGGATGCCTTATTGACGTTCATGGAGGAAGCGATTGGCTGAGGGGCCGTCATCGCCGGGGAAGCAGGCGCTCCTGAGGGAACGGGACTCACGGACGGTGTGGGGGCTCCTGTCACGGAACGTGATTGATCTTTCAACTCTTTTTGATAGCGAGCCACCAGGGATTTGAGCGTCTCGTTATGCCGCTTCACATCCTCATATTCATGACGCAGAGCCCGATTCTGGAACGTGAGCTGCCTCATTGAAGCTTCGAGTTCCTTAGTCCGACCTTCGACACTGCCGCGTTCCTTGTCACGGCCATGTTGAATACGCTCAAGCTCGTCGTGGGCGACCCGGGCTTCGTTCCCAAATTTCATATTGAGATCCTTGAGCGTCTTGACTTGCTGTTCCAAGGCATTCTTTTGTGCGCGGGCTAGAGCCAACTCGGACCTGGCCGAATCTGTGTCGACCATTGCCTCTTCATACTTCTTTTGACTGACACAGCCGACCATTGACACTGCGCCGATCATGACGATCGCCGCCATCCACCATGACTTCATGCGTACCTCCCCTCCCACTAACAGGATGCCGAAAAGTCCGCCAGCTTCGTTCTCGCATCGCTCAAACCCTCAACGTACCCCAGAGGGTACGCCTCGGCCCTTCGATCGCTACGGCCTTGCTGGACAGCCTTTTTGAGCATCCTTAAGAAGTATTTTTCGTTACACCCCACGTGCGGACCATTGAAATTCTCGTATGCCTCAATAGTTTTTCCGCAGCCAGCTTAGCCTGGCATCTACCCCAGATGTCGGCCACCCCTCTTCACCCAACAGGCCTATCGGACATGCGCGGGCAGTACGACACCTATACGTATAATGTTGTGTGTATGCCAAGCCTGTCATTTTGTCAACACATTAACAGGTCCTCCGTCCTCACAGATCATCGTGAGAAGCTGCGGTAATTCATCTACCTGCTTGACGGACTGTCGTCACTTTGTGAATATGCCCGAGACTCACCGTCTGGACGCAATCTAGCTCAGAAAGTCATCGCATGAACGAATGGGGTCCTGGTCTCGCCACGATCTTAGGTATCGTGGAGGGACTGACAGAGTTTCTACCCGTCTCGTCGACCGGCCACTTAATTCTCGTCGGCCATTTCCTAGGGTTCGAGGGAGACCTCGCTGCCAGCGCCGAGATTTCGATCCAACTTGGCGCCATCCTGGCCGTCATCGCCTATGAACGGCACAAGCTCGCGTCCATAATCGGACAAGCCGGACGGGAGCAGCAGGGCATCTCTGCGATGATCCGAGCACGTGGAACAACTCCATGGGCGAAAATCCTGGTAGCCTCCTGGGGCACTCACAAGAATCTCTGGTTTCTCGTCGGACTCGGTCTCGCCTTCTTGCCGGCCGCCGCGATCGGATTTCTCACCCATAGCTGGATCAAAAACCATCTCTTCACGCCGCAAACTGTGGCGGCTTCCTCCATCGTCGGGGGCCTGATTATTCTCGCAGTCGAAGCCCGCCGTGATCGGGCAACGATCCACCAACTCGAACAGGTGAGCCTCACATCCGCATTCTGGATCGGCGTGGCTCAGTGTGCCTCATTACTGCCTGGCATGTCACGATCCGGCTCCACGATCATCGGAGGGCTCCTCGTAGGGCTGGACCGGAAAGTCGCGACGGAGTACTCGTTCTTTCTCGCCCTTCCAACCCTCATCGTCGCCACCTGCTATCAAATGTGGAAATCCCGGGACGTTTTCCAGCAAGACGACTATCTGGCGCTCGGGATTGGAATGTTCGTGTCGTTCGTCGTTGCCTGGATTGTGATCGCAGCTTTTCTTACGTTTGTGAAACGCCATACCCTCCGACCGTTTGCCTATTACCGCATCCTCATGGGAATCGCGGTCTTCTATATCTTCGGCTTCTAGCCCGCATTATTCATGACGGTTCTTCGCGTAAGACTCGCGAGAAAAGCGAGACGGGCCGGAAGTTTCATCTTCTCGAATCGTGCCTATCGCACACGTCTTGCTTGTCTCGCTCACGCTTCCCAAGCAAACGCGGCGAGTCATTGGACAGGTGCCGGGGATTTCAGTTATTCTACAGCTGCTTTTCACCGATGATCGGTTTCTATGGGCTCCATGACCAGCCTGATGGCAATACTTTTTTAGACGCACGACAAAGGAGGACATCGCACGATGGCTCAGTCTAAATCAGACACTGTACATGTCTTTGATACGTGGGTGAAGGGTACGAAGCGGCTGCTGCACTTCGACGTGATGACGACTGATGAAGCGACAGCGCTGACGCTCGCCAAGCAGCATCTGGCCAGCATTGGAGAGGGCGACGTGCCCGTGACTGTAAAAGAATGTCAGTTCTGCCACACCGAACCGCTCGTGATGTTTTCCCCAGAGCAGCAGCGTCAATTCCGAGAGCAGGGCGGATTTATCATCACCCTCTCGACCTAGCGGAATGCTGAAAAAGCCCGCCAGCGGCGTTCTCGCATCGTTCAGACCCTCAACGTTGAGGGAAATTTCTCGGATATCGGAACACTGGAAGGGTTTTTCCGTTCGCCGAGATCTATGGGAAGGGCGAACGGCCCACACAAAGTGCGGTTTGTACCTCCTCGGGCCTTCACTCGCTGCGGCCTTGCTGGACGGCCTTTTTGAGCATCCCGTACGTGGTTTCGCGGTTATCCAAGACGCGGGGACTCTCGGACTACTGTTCGGCCTAGGTTAGTTTTCCGCAGTCTACCGATGGTCGATTAGGATGCAGGTGGAAGCTCGTGAGGCAGGAGAGGCACGTCCTTCTTTTCAAAGGCAAAATGGATAATGAGAAAGACCACCCCCACGCTGATCGCCGAATCGGCGACATTGAAGGCCGGCCAATGGTAGGAGTCCACATAGACATCGAGAAAATCGATCACCTCGCCATACCGTAATCGATCGATCAAGTTTCCTATTGCCCCTCCAAGAATTCCAGCAATACTGAGCTGCCCCATCCAATCTTTCTTCGGCAACCGGAA
>JBDSDL010000175.1:0-1636 GCA_039920585.1 Nitrospiraceae bacterium
CAAGAAGGAGAGGAGCGACAGATTGACGGTGTGCGATTTCTGGGTATCGGCCGCCGCGGGTACTTTCTCTTGGCCTGGTACAGATTCCTAAGAAAAGAGCGGCCTGATTGGTGCTTCTTCCAGTGTGCGGACCATCTCTGGGGTCCGATGGCAGAAATTTCGCGATGGCTTGGGGTCTGTACGGCCTTTTCGGTGATGCACGATCTGGACGTGCAGCCGCGGCGGGCACTGACGCGACGACAGAACTGGTGGCGTCTCTATGAGTGGGGACTGCGCCGGTCAGATATCATTTTCGTGCAGCACCAAGGACAACGCGGATACCTGCCGCCCAGCTGGCAAGCCAGGGCGTACTTCCTGCCGGGGATCGTCCCCCTGCCGGTCACATACAGGCCTCATCCTGAACGAAACGGAACGGTAGCCTGGGTGGCCGTGATCAGGCCTCCCAAACGGCCGGATCTCCTGGTTGAGATCGCGCGCCGGTTGCCGGAGGTTCGCTTCGTCGTGTGTGGTGCGCCGACCTACAAGTTGTGGGAGGCGGGGGCAATCGAAAGTATAATCGATCAATTGCGATCTCTCCCGAACGTGGACTACCGTGGCCATGTCGATCCAGAGCAGACGTTGAAGGTCATCGAGGATGCAAGCCTGCTACTTTCGACGTCTGACGGGGAGGGACTGCCCAGCGTCTTCTTGGAGGCATGGGCGGCCGGGACACCGGTCGTGAGCATACAGATCGATCCCGACCACAAGATTCGGGATGGTGAGCTAGGAGTGCTGGCTGGTACGGTCGATGGAGCAGTTGATGCGGTGCGCTCACTGATGACAGTCGCTCAGCGTCGTCAAGACATGGGGATGAGGGGCCGGCGTCATGTCGAGGAAGTGCATAGTCCGGCTTCAGCGGTTCGAGCGTTTGAGTCCGCGGTTGCCAGTGTATCCACTTAGCGGTACGTGTCCCCTTCGGTGAATTTCGATCCCTGTACGAACTCATGACCATGGAGAATTGTATATGCCAGATGCGGTCAATCGAAACAACAGGAGTGTAGTTGGCAGACGCTGTAAGACCCTCTGTGCGACGGCAGCGACTTTCTCCTCCTCCTGCTTCCGCTACTCGCTGAGCCTCCTAGACAGTGGGGGAAGCGACTCCGCCGTACAACATTCTCTCTCTCAGCTCATGATTTTTTCTCCAAGACTACGCCGTCTCCGCGGCATGATCACGACAAGCGAGCGAGCCTATTTATATTGGTATGGAAAGCACATCTTTAGCGGCAAGGGAGACATCGTCGATCTCGGATGCTGGCTGGGCAGTACGACCCTTTCGCTCGCGATGGGGCTTGAGCGCAATAAACGGGCAAGGTTCAATAGGCTCATCCACAGTTATGATGAGTTCGTGTGGCGCCCTTACATGGACAGCGGAGCAAAAGGAACTGATCTTGAGGGAAAGTATCAGGCAGGAGATTCATTCCTGGATGAATTCGAGCACCAGACCTATCGGTGGCGACATTGCATCAAGGCATGTCCGGGGGATCTTACGAAGGTGGGTTGGCACGGTGGCACGATCGAGTTTCTTCTGATCGACGCCATGAAATCCTGGGATGCGGCAAGTGGAGTTGTGCGGAGGTTTTTCCCGGCTCTAATGCCG
>JBDSDL010000176.1:0-4772 GCA_039920585.1 Nitrospiraceae bacterium
GAGGGGTTGTGCCCTGGAGATTGTGGTCCACTCATCTCGCTTTCCAGCTTTCGGAGCCAGCGGTAGGTGCGCCCGAGGACTTTGGCAGCGCGGCTCTTGTTGCCGCCGTATTCAGCGACGGCTCGGCGCGTGATGGTCCATTCGAAGTAATTCAAGAGCCCAGTGAGCGATCCTCGCGTCTCTAGGGTTTTAAGCAACGCACTCCAGTCAACACGGTCCACCAACTCGGCCAGATCAAGCGAGGGTGCCGATTCAGTCGTCGAGCGTAAATTATTCGGGAGCAGGTCAGGAGCGATCCATTTTTTGCCTTCCGGCGCCAAGGTCACGGCGCGCTCCATGACATTTTCCAGCTCGCGGATGTTGCCCGGCCATTTGTAGGCCAGGCAGAGCTTCAGTGCATCCGGCGTCAAGCCTGCGATGGATTTTCCGGTTTTCTCGGCGAATCGCTGGACGAAATGCTGGGCCAGTTCAACAATATCTTCCGGACGTTCCCGCAGGGCTGGGACATAGAGCTGAATGACGTTCAAACGATAGAACAGGTCTTGTCGAAACTGCTTCTGCTCCATCATCGCCAGGAGGTCACGATTTGTGGCGGCGATCAGCCGGATGTTCGCTTTGAGATCGCTTGTTCCTCCGACGCGCTGAAACTCTCGTTCTTGGAGAACTCTGAGCAATTTCACCTGCACCGCGGGCGAAATGTCTCCAATTTCGTCAAGGAAGAGTGTGCCCCCCTCGGCGAGCTCGAATTTCCCCTTCTTCTGTGCTACTGCGCCGGTGAATGATCCTTTCTCGTGACCGAACAACTCGCTTTCCAAGAGCGTTTCAGGCAAGGCTCCACAATTCACGGCCACAAAGCGGCGGTCCTTGCGTCGGCTGAGTTGATGGATCAAACGGGCGGCGAGCTCCTTCCCCGTCCCTGTTTCTCCGGTTATCAACACGGTTGTGTCCGAGGGAGCAATAGTTCTGATCAGTGAAAGAAGATCGAGAAGTAGAGCGCTCTTGCCGATGATGCCGCCGGTTTCTTGCTGTGCAGACAACTCTTGTTTCAGTTGGATATTTTCCTGCACCAGTTCCACATTGCGGAGAAACATCGTGAGCATGTGCCGATGCGTCGCCTGTAGGTTTTTCAAATGAGTAAAGAGCTGGTATGCGAAGGCGCGCCGGTCCGTGAAGAGTTGCGAGCGGCCGGCAGCAGCGGCGGCATTCGCGTGTGGAGGGTGATTCGTCCAACGCAGGCGATAATGTGTATACGGCGCGTTGTAGATTGAGCCGGCCTTGACCGTGGTGTTGAGTGATCCAGCCGAGAGGGTACCGCCGCGTTCGATGCGGAGGGCGGTGCAGTGATCGTTCTGCTTGGGGAAGTGTGTCTTGGATGTTCGGACCGGCTCTTCAGCCGTCCAGACCGAGAGATGGTCCTGCTCCTCAAGTGCGGCGACAAGTTGTTCGTCGGAACCATGCGGAGCGGGAATACGATCGGCTTTGATGGGGATCAGCGTATGAACGAGACGAATCGTTCGTCCCGTGATCACGACTTCGCCCGTCGATCGGCGGGCCACAGTGAACCGATCGTTCTTCGTCGTCATGTCATAGGCGTCGCCGAACTCATTGACCAGGGTTTCTAAGCGGAGTTGTGAGTAGGCCTCTTCGCAAGTGGCCGTTTCGACGGACGGATCCAGCTTCGCAGTGCCTTCGAGATTGCCTTGCACCAGACGCATATTTCCAAGACCAGGATCGACCGGCGGCAAGTTTCGGGACAGAATGTGCAAGGTCTGTGTTTCATCTGGACAGACAAATGATTGGAGTTGCAGATAATTGGTATACGCGGAGGCCCAGTTGCCGACAGAACGAAAGACCGATTCGACGTCGTTGAGGAGGATCGCAATCGTTTCAATAAGTGTCGGGGTCTGCGTCTTGACGGTTTCGTAGTAGGCTAAAGCGGCCAGATAGGTAAAGTCCTTTTCGCCGGATGCCAGTTCACAGGCCTTGATCAATTCACGAAAGACCGAAACGGGGACCCAATTGCTCGCATCAGTCAGGAACGCGCGGGCATCCTGAATTTCCTGGAATGATTCGGCTACCCCCATAACCCGTTTGAGATCGACTTTCGATGCCTGTTCGGGGTAGCGAGCTTCGAGATGGTGGATGAGTATTCCGCTTTGTAGGCAGGTAATCCAAGGCTGGATGGTCATGGCGCTCCTCAAGCCGGTGAATGCGCCCGAATCGTGCGCAGAGTCTTAGCACAGCAGGAATGGAATAAAAAGGTGGCAAAGGTTAGGCCTGAGGCGGAGGCACCGGCAACCCTTCCAGTTCCATAATCCTCAATGCGTTGGTCGTGGGGCAGGGACCGGGCCTGAGCGTGTAGTCGAATTGCAGCGCACCGGCTGCCACCGTTTCTTGAAAATGGGCATTCCGTAATCCAGGCACAGTTTTGTCGAGATCGGTCAATTCTAAATCGTGGGTGGTCACCAAGCCGAAGCCATTGCCTTGCGAGAGAGCGGTGATGAAGGCACGGCTTCCGATCAGCCGTTCACGATTATTGGTGCCTTTGAAGATTTCGTCGATCAGGAAAATGACCGGTGGGCTGGATCGATCCGCTGTCGCGTCGAGCAGGCTCTTGAGTCGTTTCACCTCTGCATAGAAAAAAGACAGGCCTGCTTCGAGCGAGTCGTCCACACGGATACAGGTGGCGAGGCGCGCCCAGGTCCACTCGAAAAGACTGGCGCAGACTGGGGCGCCTGCCTGGGCCAGGCAGAGATTGATTCCCAGGGTTCGTAAGAAGGTGCTTTTCCCCGACATGTTGGATCCGGTTACTAAGAGTACAGTTCCTAATGTGTCTAGGGATAGATCGTTCGAGATCCGGTGCGTCTCAGGAATCAGCGGATGGGCGAGGCCTTTGGCCGACAGTCTGGCCTGCGCGCCGTTTCGCTGCGGATCGGCGGTGAGTGGCTCCGGCCAGCGATACGATGGATGGAGCGCGGCAAACGTGGCGAGTGCCGAGGCGGCTTCGACTTCGGCCAGTCGATCCAGCCAGGTAGGCAGGTTGCCAGCCACCTGAGCCTGAATCTGTTGGAGTCGATGGGTGAACCACAAGTCCCAGGGGCAGAATGCGTTGATGGCCAGATGAATGAGCGGATGGGCTTTGACGCTGATTGCATGCAGAGTGCGGGCCGCTTGCCTGACGAGCTGGGGCGGATTCATCTCTGGCGCAAGCAGCGGCGCCCATAGGTTGGCGAGCGCTGTGTGGCGAGGCCGGGCGTGCCGTTCAACAAATCCCAGCACGGCTCCCAGTTTCTCCAATTCGAGGTGCACGCCGACCGCGTGTTCCAATAACTCTTCACCCTGATCGGTCCAGAAATAGATTAAGGCATAGGGTGCGAAGGTCCATATCCAATAATTTGGAAGCCAGTCGAGCAGCGCACTCAACCCGAGCCCGATGGTGGCAGCGGCCAGCAGGGTTTGAATGGCTAAGATGGTCGTGAGATGCCGGAGTCCGACTCCATGATTCAGGACGGCTTCCAGTCGTCGGCCGTTGATTTCCTGTTCGCCGATGAGTTGAGCTTCGAGCCCCAGCCGATCGCGAAACAGCGATCGCGGAATAAGTTCCTGTACGAGGCGGCGGCGCAGGAGCCACTGATCAGGCTTTGGTGGCTGCTCAAGCAGCCACGACTGCAGTCGCGCCTGCCCGGGCGAGGAGACGGTGGTGTCGAGCAGATGGAGGAGCGAGTGGGGGCCGGCCAGGTCCAAGTCCTTGGCATAGGGGTGAGGTTCGGGAGCGCTCGGCGGACGCGTAGGAATGTGAGCCCAATCCAGCCGGAGACGCGCCAGGTGGACGAGCTTGATTTGCTTCCAGAGACGAAGTCGGTGCAGGCGACTTTCGAGCCTGTTATGATAGGCGGCCACAGTCAAAAACAGGGCGCCGAAGGCGATGAGCGCCCCATTGCCGGCTTGATACCATCCCATTTTGTACAGGGCTATCGTGCAGATCGCTCCGACGATAAATATGATGAGACGCCAGCGGGTGAAGGCGGAACTGGATGCTGTGGCCAGCGCGATCATGCGGTCGAGTTTCGCCACCAGGCGGGTCAGCGCATGGGCTTTCGTCATAGGCGTCGCGGGGTGGTTGTGGACCATAGCGCCGACCTTACTGGATGGGGGAGAGTGCGTCAACTTTATCAGGATGCTGAAAAAGTCCGCCAGCGGCGTTCTCGCATCGCTCAGAGGCTCAACGTACCGAAGCGTGCGCCGCGCCTCTTCGCTCGCTGCGGCCTTGCTGGACAGCCTTTTTGAGCATCCTGCGTGGTGTATCCTTGTTATCGCGAGCATGCTGAATAATGAAACTTCGGCGTGCCTAGAGATTTTTTCGCAGGCTCCTAGCCCATCATGAAATCAGAGGGATGGATCGATGTCCAGATTCGCACCGCAGTCGATGCGGCAGAGCTGCTTGGTATGCTGGCTGACCCTGTGATCCAAGGCGGGTGGGAGGAACAGGGGATCGTCCATCTCTATTGGCCGAAACCACAGTGGAGCTTGGAGGCCTGCGCTCGTCTCAATAGTATTCTGCAGGTCCTCGATCCGGACGCCTCGACCGACCACGACATTCGTGTTGAGGAATTGCCCGATCAGGATTGGAATCGGCAGTGGGCTCAGTTGGTCAGGCCAATCAGGATCGGCAGGCGGATTGTGATTAGGCCGAGTTGGGAACCGATGGCGTTGCAGACAGGGGACATTGAGATTGTGCTCGACCCGAAACAGGCATTCGGCACGGGTCATCA
>JBDSDL010000177.1:0-12892 GCA_039920585.1 Nitrospiraceae bacterium
CTCTCGACGATGTGCCTTGATGAACGCGTACTTCACTCGGATACCCTGTGCTCTGCGCCGATTGCTCATAGATCCTCCCCTGCTCTAACGACCACCACAAGGTGTCCGTTAAAGCCTGGGAAGTCCAGGTCTTGCAATCGCACATTTCCTGCTTTCATTCTCACCTTCACGGCCATGTGTCCTACTGCATTGAGTCCTTGATCTTAGTGTCAGTCTGCGTAGCTGACTGCTCCAATACACTTTCTGTCTGACGGGCCTTATCCATCGGAGTCTTTATCGCATCCACCGCAGACTGCCCTGCGGCCTGCGTCGCCGCATTGCCGGACGCCGCCGCAGCCTTCGTCTTCTCCACCGGCGTCTCCTGACTACAGCCGAATATGCCCATCACCGCCAGCAATCCGACTACGAATAACACACTGCATCTTGATTTCTTCATCGCAATCTCTCCTGCCTACAATTCAACATTCAACATTTCCCACACGTAATCTACCCGCGAGGTACCAAGCGGGCAAGATAATGCTGAAACAACTTCTTTGCTCGCCGGACCTGTCTCCGTTATAATCGCGTCGCTAGCCCGCATGATTCACGAGAGTTCGTGACGAAACCGCCGAGACGCCACGTGAGACGGGCGCGCGGAGCCGCGAAGGAGGGAAGCATACTTGAAATAGTATGTTGCTGACTGAGCGGCGAGCCCGCCAGCCGTCAAGCTTGTCGTAGCGGCGTATCGGCGGTTGCAGTAGAAATCTTTGTGAATCATGCGGGCTAAACAGGAGACCCCTATGGCCACCGCCAACCAAGAGCACCAATCGCAGCTTCGCCAACTGGCCGAACTCATACTGGCCGTCGCGGGCGAATCCGTGACGGTTATGAAACGGACCGCCCCGGAGCGGGCTTTGAAATTGAAACGGCAGGATGAATGGAGCCTCTATCTTGAATTTCTCAAGGTCATGTTCAATCTCACCGACCGGCTCTCCGCGCTGTATCTGCCGATCAAAGCACAGCCCCAGTTCATGGACAGTCTCGAGGACGCCGTCACCCTGCAATTGAAGAACGTGCTCGAACCGGCATTCGGTTCCGGGGCCGACCAAATGGAGATCATGCTCACGGTCGGTACAGCGGTAACAGAAAGTCGGCAGACCTATGAGCCGTACCGGTTTCTTGCCACCGAGGACAATCCCGTGAAAGACAACATGTTGAAAGACTTTTGCGGACGAGTGGCCGACGCGATGGGAATCGCAGGAAATGCGCAGGTCTCCGCCGCCGCAACGCTCTGCGCGAGCGCCGTGATTCCCGCTATCAAGGCGATCTTGGCCGGAGACGAGCCGCCAGCCGCCGTGGTCAGTACAGCCACCCAAGCGACCGATACCACGTCAGCACCGCCACCACCTACCGAAACGCCTAAGCCCCAAGGTCCGACGGGAACCGAAATCAAGTTGGTGAGCGTGATGTCGTCCGTCACCGGAGAAGAAGTGGAAACTCGGTGGGGGCTGCACCCTCGATTTCGGCAAGATCTTCCCCCGGAGGACATGCAACAAGTCGCCAAACTGATGAACCGAGTTGCTAAAATACTTGGCGAACGATATGCCTCCGTGGCATTCTCAGACGAATGGGCATCCTGGCATAAGGCCGGTCACGCGTGAGCTGAGCAGGATGCTGAAAAAGTCCGCCAGCGTCATTCTCGCATCGTTTAGATCCTCAACGTACCCCAGAGGGTACGCTTCCGGTCTTCACTCGCTGCGGACTTGCTGGACAGCCTTTTTGAGCATCCTGCGGGAGTATTCTCCCTTTTTCAAACACGTGTGGACTATATAGTCCGGCGTGCACACAGACTTCGATACTACAACTAGGAGGTGCAGTGGATATCCCGCGGACAGCAGCCGATTTACCGAATGACCTTCCGGCAAGTCTCTCACGTCTCATGGAGTTGGCACATAACCTTTGGTGGAGTTGGACTCCAGAAGCCCGTCGGCTGTTTGAACACATCGATCCAACCCTCTGGGTGCTGACCCACCACAACCCTGTTAAACTATTAGCCGACGTCAGGCCAGACCGACTCATGCACCTCGCCCAAGATCCCTCGTATATGCGGCTCTATTCTGCCGCCCTCAAGACATTCGATGCGTACCGACAGAACGGACACAGCTGGTTTAAAACTACGCACGGCGATTTGAAGGCTCCCACCATCGCCTACTTCTCTGCGGAGTTTGGTCTCCATAGGTCCATCCCCATCTATAGCGGCGGCCTGGGTATTCTTGCCGGAGACCATTGCAAGGAAGCCAGCGATCTCGGCCTGCCCTTGGTGGGGATAGGATTCATGTACCCGCAAGGATATTTTCGGCAGCGAATCACGCCGGAGGGCTGGCAGGAAGCGGCCTACGCCCCGTTCAATCAAGCAGAATCGCCGATTCATCCCGCCCTCACTCCATCAGGAGACGCCTGCAGGATTACGGTCGAGATCGGCAGCCGGATTGTCGCTGCAGCGGTCTGGCAAGTACTCGTCGGACGGGTGACCCTCTACCTCATCGATACAGATGTTCCCGAGAACAGCCCTGAGAATCAGGCGCTGTCAGCTCGGCTGTATGGCGGCGATCAGGAGATGCGCCTTTGTCAGGAGTTTCTATTGGGTATCGGCGGTGTTCGCATGCTTCGTGCCTTAGGCATCGCACCGACGGTTTGGCATGCCAATGAGGGCCACTCCGCCTTCCTTACATTGGAGCGCATTCGCGAATTGATCAAGAATGGATCGACTCACGCAGACGCCTGTGAGGCCATCCGCCAAAGCACGGTGTTTACCACCCATACACCGGTACCGGCTGGTCACGATGTATTTCCCCATCATCTCATGGACCGATACTTTGCCGGCTATTGGGAGCAGTTGGGCCTCTCACGAGAAGACTTCCTCCGCCTAGGAGATACCCCCGAATCCCAGGGGCAAGGCTTCAACATGACGGCACTCGCCATGCGGCTGGCCACCCACGTGAACGGAGTCAGTCGTGAGCACGGACAGGTCTCGCGAGAGATGTGGAAACATCTGTGGCCCGGCCTCCCAATCGAGCAAGTCCCGATCCGCAGCGTGACCAACGGCATCCATGCGCCGACCTGGATCGCGCCGGAGCTCACCCAACTCTACGGCAAGTATCTCGGCCCCGAATGGACGGAGAAATGCGACGACACGGCGATGTGGCAACGGGTTCTGGATATCCCCGACCAAGAACTCTGGGCCGTACGCCAAGTTATGAAACGTAAATTGATGAGCTTTATCCGGGAACGTGCCAGGAGCGGTTGGATGCAGGGGCAGCTCCAAGCCTCGCAGGTCATCACGCGAGGCACACTGCTCGACCCCGAAGCGCTCACCATCGGCTTCGCCAGGCGCTTTGCCACTTACAAGCGGGCGACCCTGCTGTTCCGTGACCTCGAACGGTTGAAACGATTGCTCCATAACCAGTGGCGCCCCGTCCAATTGATCTTTGCCGGCAAAGCCCACCCGGCCGATGAACCTGGCCGCTTCTTCATTCATGAAGTGTTGAAGTTTTGCGACGATCATCAGTTGGGCGGCCACGTCGCGTTCCTGGAAAACTATGATATGCACATGGCAAAGTTTCTCGTCCAAGGGGTCGACATTTGGCTCAACACCCCGCGTTTTCCCTTGGAAGCGAGTGGAACGAGCGGGCAAAAAGCCGCGCTCAACGGTGTCATCAATCTCAGCGTCCTCGATGGATGGTGGAAAGAAGGTTACAACGGAGCCAACGGGTGGGGCATTGAACCCTTACTCGGGAACCAGGACATTCAGGCGCAGGACGAGCATGATGCGCAACAGCTCTATCGCATGCTGGAGCAAGAAGCCATTCCCCTCTACTATCAACGAGACCTTGATGGAATACCTCGCGGCTGGTTGCAACTCATGAAGGAAAGTCTTCGGACCAATGCTCCCCGCTTCTGCACCAAACGGATGGTCAAGGAGTACGTCGATACGATGTATGCGCCCGCCATGAACATCGCGCCTTCGACATGGTAATGGGCCGTCCAGCGATTCGTGAAATGTGAAACGTTAGAAGTGAAAAGTTTCAAAGGGAATTGCTGCGCTGCCACAGCACACCGACAAGTGCTCTTGCTGCTCATACTTGTCTCAACTCTCGCAAGCCCGCTCCTCGCAAACGCAGGCGCGCCAACAGCACAGCACGGGTCAGCCCTCGCTCGTGAGGCCACGAGCGCCTTCAACCGTGCCGAATACGACCAAGTCTTAAAGCTCTGGTACGCTCTTCCGCCCGAGACCACGGCATCGAAGCCGCTCATTCGCCTCGTCTTCCAGAGCGCCCTCAAGCTAGGGCGGCCGGAAGAGGCCCTCACGCTCTATCAACGGCTAATTCCTATAGATCAACCTGATGACCTAGCCCTCTTACGCCCCTTGGCACTCAGCTTTCTGACCAGCCATGTCCGCGACTCGCAAGAACATGTGCGGATCTCAGCCTATACGATGTTGGCTGAACTCGGCCTCGCAGAAACACAGGCCGTCCTAGAAGACGGGTTGCTCGATACATCGGTTCTGGTGCGGGCTCGCGCCGCAGATGCCATCGGAAAAGCCGGACTCGCAGGGAAGTCCGGCCCCTTGCGACGCGCCTTGAACGACGTGATGCCAGCCGTGCGAATTGCCGCCATGAACGCGCTCAGTGAGGCCAACGTCACCGACATCAAACCCTACCTTATCGAGGTCGCAAGAACGGATGACGGACCGGAAGCCGTGTTTGCCTATGCGGCACTGTACAGGCTCGGCAAGCAGGACATGCTGACCGACATCACCGGAGCGGCAACGCTGCCGGACCCCGATGTCCGCATGGCTGCCTTGGGGGTATTGGGGCGGCTGAAGCGCCCATCGAGTCTGTCGGTCTTGAGCCAGGCCGTGTACGACCCTGAGCCGTCGGTTCGCGCATTTGCCGCTGGCGCATTGGGAGACTATGGACAAACCGGTGGCGTCGCGCCACTCACCCACGCCTTAGGGGATGAAAGCGCGCGCGTGCGCGCGGTGGCAGCCACGAGTCTTGGCCGGCTAGGAATTCGCGAAAACCATCCGTTGCTGCGAGCGCTCACACGCGATGCCAATATGCAGGTGCGGACCAGCGCAGTGGAAGGATTGCTTCGATTGGGCGATATATCAGCTATCTCGCTCGCCACGGACTTGGCGAGACACCCAGATCCATCTATACGCGCCGCTGTGGCCCATGCACTCGCCTCGACGTCCGACAAGCAAGCGATGGCAATCTTACAGACCCTCCTGCAGGATCAGCAACCACAACCACGTCTCTTCGCGACGAAAGCCCTGGGCACGAGCGGCGCGCCGGTGATGCCGTTGCTCAAAAAGTGCTTGCAAGACTCAGATGTCGTCAATCGCCTTGCTGCGGCAGGAAGTCTGCTCCAACAACTCCGCCGTTCTACAACCGCCCCCAAAGTTCGTCCACTGAGAGGATAGCGTCATGTGGAAACTCATCGTCGTTCTTGCCCTGATCGCCGCATCGTTCGGTCTCGGGTTTTACTTCGGCCAACGTCCGGTCGGCACACTGCAACAGACGGCCTCGGACATCCAAGATTCCCTCAAAGACACGTCGCGCAACATCATCAACACCACGATGGGAATCGAGAGAGATCTGCGCAGGCGGCAGAGGCTACTCGACGCCAAGTCACTGGTGGTGCAGGCGAAATCGGAACTGCTCGACAAAAATCTGGGAGAGGCCGCCAAGCAACTCAGCGAAGCGGCGGAGACACTGGAGAAAGTCACCAAAGGCGCGAAGCAAGACGAGTCGATCCTCGCCCTCCGTACGCTGACCGGAACGCTTCAGGAAGTCCGACTGGAGCTGTCGATGGGGAAACCGATGTCGATCAAGAAGCTCGATGACATTCAGCGGGAGGTTGATCGGCAGCTGAATAAGTAGCGTACAGCTCAGGTAGATAGGCTGAAGGCTTATAGGGGTTGAGGTTCTTGCCCAACGAGAATTCAGTTCTGCTTGAACTAACAGTCGTAGAAACCAACTTCAGCCTAAACACCTGAGTGATTATCCAATAACCTCTATGTCGTGGCGGGCTGTTTCTTCCACTTCGCGAGTATCCGCTCCACCCGCATTCGTACCACCATATCCGGATCCTTCGTCAACGGTTTGATCGCTTCTCGACCTCGGTCATCGCCGATCGCCTCGAGCGCCGCCGCAGAGGTCAAGCGGGTAAACCAATCGCGGTCGGAGAGCATGTCGATAAGAGGGTCGATCGACTCGGCATGTTTGATCCGCCCTAACGCCAGCACCGCTTGCTTCCGAACATTCTCATCTTTGTCTTTCAGCGCCTTTACCAATCGTGGCAA
Organism: Nitrospiraceae bacterium; assembly: GCA_039920585.1. Taxonomy (GTDB): domain Bacteria; phylum Nitrospirota; class Nitrospiria; order Nitrospirales; family Nitrospiraceae; genus Palsa-1315. Next base: position 6,347 of record JBDSDL010000177.1, read on the forward strand.
TGCCGGTTGCCCCAGCTCGACTAACGCGTTGATCGCATCGTCTTTGAATTCGTCGTTCCGCAACTGCAGCATGAGCGGATCGAGTACGCGCTCGTCGTGAATCTTCCCTAACGCGGCAATCGCATACTTCCGAACGTCCCAATCGCGGAGCAACTTGATCAACAGTTCGACGGCGGGAGAGCCGATCTGACCTAACCCCTCGATCGCGACTTCCCGAACTTGCCAGTCACCGTCGCGCAACGCATGACCCAGCGGTTCCACGCAACGCTCATCGCCCATTTCCCCGAGCGTGATGGCAGCCTCGCGGCGGACCACCCAATCGGGATCCTTGAGCAGATCGATCTGGATCTCAATCTCATCCTTGACCTTCTCTTCTTCAAGGACGACCTGCTCAGTCGATTCCGCTGTCGGCTCAACCGGTATCGGGTGCTCTCCCGTGAACTCCGCCGCCACCTGATCGGTCAATGCATCAGTCACCGTCTCTGGCACGGCGGGAGTTGCGCCTTCTTCCTTGGGTCGTGATGGTTCCATATTGTAGACCTTAACAGTTCATTGGCCCGTCAACTGCCCAGACAGAGGGACTATTTCGCGGCGGGAGCGGCGGTCTTCTTGCTCGCAGAATTTTTCTTGCGCAACGCTAACGTACGCCGTTTACGTTGTGTCCGTCTCAGCCGTTTCTTCAACGAACGAAACGCCTCATCCTCTTTGGCATCCTTTGGGTCGGTCAATTTTGCCGCCACCTTTTTTTTCAGTCTGGTTTCGTCCGATTCACTCGTCGTGTTCTTTGCCATCCGGATTCGGGCCTCCCTGTATTCCTAATTGGTCAAGATTGTCTCTCAGCTTCCAGCGGGACTTGGCAGTCTAGTAGAGAAATTCAAGTTCTGTCAACCTGGCGTGTAGCGCCATTTAAAATCAGCCCATGAACAAGTCGTTGTGCCATTTGCCAATCTTACCCACCGTGTCCACATGGGGCATAGAGACAGACGGCCTGGCGCGACGGTCGATGCACGAGTATCTGCGAGTGATGTGAATAGGTCAAAACTCAGGCCCCAAATGCTGACCCTCGATCAGAGACAATCCGACCCATCAATCTCTCACTAAGGGTATGTCACGGCCTTGGCACTGACTTCTGCCGGAGGAGCGCATTTAGCAATGCCGCTCTGTGGGGAAGGAAAGCTGGAACTGACCGAGTCTGCGAGGGAATTCCAGAAGGTTTCCACCCCATACAGCAGGAGCTGCGCGCTCTGGAGGCGAGGAAGCGACAGGCCCTGTCACACCCGACCTACTTCTTTTGCGGCTCCAGCAATTTCTCCCCCTTCTTGAACACCCCATAGATCGCCTGTGAGGGACAGGCATCCAGGCAGAGGCGGCAGCTTTCCAGGCAGCGGGAAGCATCGAACTTGTAGGGAGGAGTCGAAAGCCAGGCGCCGGTGGGGCAGATCGGAACACAGACGGCTTGATGGGTGCAGCGGTCGGGATGGCGGACGAGGTGATCGCGAATGACCATCATGGGTTTGACTCCTTCAAAGAGACCCTGGGAAAAGATGTCGAACATGTTTCTATCGGGGAGACTGTCACTCACTTCCACTCCTTCACGAGTTCTTTCAAACGATCTTTCAATTCAGGATGCTGCTCCAGATTATTGTGAATCGCTCCGAGAATCTTCTCGACCCTAGCAGACTTGAGAGCGTCTTTGTCCTTCTTGACCAGTTGATCATACTCCACGTAGGCCGACTGATGTGCCGGCTCAAGGAGCGCTCGTGCTACCGCCAAGGCCTCGCCCAACTCGTATGGTTCCGACGCCATCGGTGGCAAGATGGTAAAGGTACCATCGGTGCACACCAACACGGCGGTTCCCTGTTTCCCCTTGAGCGGGATGACAGCCTTGATGGTTTTTCCCGTCAAGGCGTCCCAGTTGCCAAGTAGCCCAGGAAACTGTTTCATGAAGGCCACCTTTTCCAGGTTGGCTTTCCACTTTTCTTCAACAGCCATGACGATCCTTGTGGTGCGACACTACGATGTGAGCGGAGGGACAGTCGTGGGAGCTGGGTGATCGGGCATGATGAGACGGGTCACGACCTCGCCCTTGATGACGTGGCGCTCCATGATTTCCGTCACGTCGGCTTCGGATTTGACTTGATACCACACGCCTTCGGGGTAGATCACGACGCTTGGCCCTTCCGCGCAATGATCGAGGCACCCGGCCTTATTGGCACGGACGATGCCTTTTAAGTCCAGTCGCTTCGCTTCCTGCTTGAAATAAGCGTGGAGCGCTTCAGATCCAAGCTTGGAGCAACTCCCACGGGGATCGTCAGGGCTCCGTTGATTCGTGCAGACGAAGATGTGGCGTTTATAACCAGACATACTCGATCGTGGGTTAGGCTGGAATAGTGATGGCACGGAGTCGTTCGAGTAAACGGTTGACCTCGTCGCTCGCAAGCAGCGGTGAAGGGTTCTGAGCAGCATCGAGCAGTGTGACAATTTCTCTCACACGCAACGCGGCACGCTGGAATTCATCGGATTTCGACAGTTGAGATGCCTGTCCGGCTGCTAGCTTGTCGATCTCGGCGGTGATGTCTCGGAAGTCTCGTTGGAGATTTTTCTGCATCGAACAGCCTTCGCAATACCATTTAGGGCTTTGATCAGTCGAGGGGGACAGCCGGTCGTAGATCCGGCCGAAAAAGTCTTTCCCGAGCGATAACTTCATGAGCGCGGCACTGGTGGCGCCGCAGGCATTGCAAGACCCAGCTGCAGAATCCATAGAGCCTCCCTCTGTCGATCGTGAGCTGATGAGGGGGCGAATCTTACACCAGGCCTGCGCGCACTGTCTACTTGGTAGAGATGTCCACGAGAGCGCGGAGCCTGTCCAACATTGTCTTTCGTGACGAGGCGAAGGAGATGCGGTCAGATGCGAGGCCGCAGGCCCGGAAAAATTGGAGGTGTATTCGCTGGAATACATCGAGGATTTTTTTCGGGCCGAGAACGATGCAGATGGCCGCAGATCGTTCGCCACAGTAGAACGGCCAATGTCGGGCAGGCTCCTAGGCCGTGTATTTCCACAGCTGTTGTATATGTTGTATATAAAATGGGTGAACCATTCCGGAATGGATTGCGCAGGAGGGAGCGGCCATGGTCATCGGAGTTCCAAAAGAGATCAAGGATCATGAGTATCGTGTCAGTGTCACGCCCGATGGAGTGCGGGCTTTGCGTCAGGCCGGCCACGACGTCTGGATCGAGCGATCAGCCGGGATCGGCAGCGGATACTCAGATGAGGACTACCGGAGTGCCGGCGCGACCATGGCAGAATCCAAGGAGCAGCTGTTTCAGCGGGCGTCGCTTATTGTGAAGGTCAAGGAGCCGCTGCTTTCAGAATGCCGCTTCTTCCGTCCGGGTCAGACCCTCTTCACCTATCTGCATTTGGCCGCGTTGCTGGAGATCACGAAAGCTCTCCTGGATACCACGATCACGGCGATTGCCTATGAGACGATCGAGGCGAAAGACGGCACGCGACCGATGCTCAAACCGATGAGTGAAATCGCGGGGCGGATGTCGGTGCAGATCGGCGCACACTATCTGGAAAAGACGCATGGAGGGTGCGGGCTTCTCTTGGCCGGTGTGCCTGGCGTGGAGCCAGGGAAGGTCGTTGTGCTGGGAGCTGGGGTGGTGGGCAGCGCAGCGACGCAGATTGCGGTCGGGATGGGAGCTCAGGTAACGGTGATCAATCTCGACCTCGAACGTCTCCGTACACTCGACGAATTGTATCGTGGTCGAATTGTGACGCGCCCCTCCACGCAAGCTGCGATTGAGGAAACAGTGATGGCTGCAGACCTTGTCATCGGAGCGATCCTCGTTCCTGGGGCTCGCGCGCCAAAACTCGTCTCGCGTGAACTGGTGGCTCGTATGAAGCCAGGAGCGGTGGTCGTAGATGTCGCCGTCGATCAAGGCGGCTGCTTTGAGACCACAAAGCCCACGACCCATTCGGACCCGGTCTATCTGGTGGACGGAGTGCTCCATTATTGTGTGTCCAATATGCCTGGAATTGTTCCGCGTACGTCGACTATGGCATTGACGAATGCCACATTTCCGTATCTGCTGCGTCTGGCCTCGCAGGGAGTGGAGGAAGCCGTGAGGGCAGACGCTGGACTGGCGAAAGGGGTGAACCTGTCCGGCGGCAAGATTACCTGCCAAGCGGTGGCCGATGCCCATGGCTTGCGTTTCGACCCCTTGATATAAGACAATCCTCGCTCGCTTTGGGGGTCTGGTATTTTGTCGGGGCGTAGCGCAGCCCGGTAGCGCACTGCGTTCGGGACGCAGGGGTCGGAGGTTCGAATCCTCTCGCCCCGACCAAACTAAACTTGCTCGGCCCGGAGCCTTTTTTTATTGAGGCGACGGGAGCCCCCTCCTAAGTTTCGTTCCTCCCTAATCCCCGCGTGCTCGTGGCGCCCGCTCATTTTCGTTTTATCGAATTTCCTCCAGCATCTCATTTTTTACGCTTCAACACCGTTGTGCAAAGCTCACCGCGCGGAATCGCAAAATGCGTGACGCCCCTGCGGAGGTGTGAGAGTATCCGTTCGTTGGATATGCATCATTGGTCATACACCATCTGTCTGAGTCGATGGCCGAACCGCTTGAACCAGCAGCACTCCGAGCGAGGTTATTCGTCAAGGGAAAAGTTCAAGGAGTCGGGTACCGAGCATTCGCGGCTCGTGTCGCATCACAACGAGGACTCTGCGGGGGCGTCAGGAATCTCGATGATGGACGAGTCGAACTCGAAGTTGAAGGCCCTAAAGACCAAATTTTGATTCTGATTGAAGACGTAAAGATCGGGCCGCCGGCGTCGCGAGTGACAGCCGTTGAAGTGGAGTGGAGTCCAGCAACAGGGCGATTTTCAGATTTTCAAGTGTGGTACTGAGCGAATCGGTTAGGAGCAACGGAACCTTATGACGCGAGGCGGCGAGGAGTTACACGATCTGGGCGAAGCGCGCCGACACGTCATCGATCATGACGACGAGGACACGACCGCGTCGTCTGGTGCGAGCGAGTCGCCCGTCGATGAGGAAAGGCCGAGTCGCCGCTCGGAAGGATTGGATACTCTCAAGTGCTACTTGCGCGAGATCCGTCACTCGACCTTGCTGACGTTTAAGCAAGAACAACTGCTGGGCAAGCGGGTCATGGCGGGGGACGAGCAGGCGCGCCAACAGATGATCGAGTCGAATCTCCGTCTGGTGATCAGTATCGGTAAGCGGTATATGCATCGAGGGTTCCCCTTCTCCGATGTCATCGAGGAGGGCAATCTTGGGCTGATCAAAGCCGTCGAAAAATTCAACTATAAGCGCGGCTTTCGCTTCAGTACCTACGCGTCCTGGTGGATCCGGCAGTACATCGAACGAGCGATTATCAATCAGGGAAAGCTCGTGCGGTTGCCGGTGCATGTGGTGGAGCGGCTGAATCGCTATCTCGGCAAAGTGGAGCGGCTTGTCCAGGAACTCGGACGAGAACCGACTGCGTCGGAAGTGGCGGCACGGATGAAGACGACAGACGAGGAGGTACTGGATCTCAAGCAAGTGGTCCGTACAACCTGTTCGCTGGACAGTCCGATCAACGAGGGCGCGGATACGTTCTTACGCGATGTGATTGAGGACCCTTCGTGTGTCTCGCCTGCCGATACGGCCGAGGGGGTCATGCGCCGGGCGGAGATGATGGAATGGGTGCAGGAGTTGCCCGAGAAAGAGCAAACTGTTATCATGTCGCGCTTTGGGCTCGATGGGAGTGAGGCCAAGACGTTGGAAGATATCGGCCGGGAAATGGGGTTAACCCGTGAGCGGGTCCGGCAGATTGAAGTGGCCGCCTTGGCGCGGTTGCGCCATACCATTGAACGGAGAACCATGACACAAGCCGACTTACTCTGATCGATGCCCTCCATCAACTATCACGCCCTCATTCGTGAAGTTCCCGATTTCCCCAAGCCCGGTATTCTCTTCTACGATATCACCACGCTGCTCAAAGACGCCCGCGCCCTGGCATCGATTGCCGATGAATTGACCGCCTACTATCAGGGACAACGGATCGCCAAAGTCATTGGCATCGAATCGCGCGGATTTATTTTCGGCGGGATGCTGGCAAACAGGTTAAACGCCGGGTTCGTTCCAGTCCGTAGGCCCGGCAAATTGCCCGCCGACAGTTTCGAAGTCAAATACAGCCTCGAATACGGTTCGAACTCCCTTGCCGTCCACCGCGATGCGATTGCTATGGGAGAGCGGGTGCTGATCGTGGACGACTTGTTGGCCACCGGGGGCACAGCAGCCGCAACCGTATCTCTCGTTCAGAAGCTGGGAGGCGAGATTATCGGGCTCGATTTTCTCGTTGAACTCCAGGGGCTAAAGGGTCGAGAGAAACTGGCCGGCCACCCTATTCATTCAACCATCCTCTATCCGTAGCCTCTTCCCCGCAATCTCTTGTCAAAGACAGGAGCGCCGTGCTATGAATGCCCAACTTTTTTCGGCGATTCGACGTTTACCCCAGGAGTAGGACCCGTCATGGCAGCAA
>JBDSDL010000178.1:0-35094 GCA_039920585.1 Nitrospiraceae bacterium
CGCCGTGAAAAGAACAATTGTGGTGATTCATCTCGGCAGCCTTGGCGATGTGCTTTTGGCGGTCCCGGCTATGGTTCGCTTGCGAACACGCTTTCCCAACAATCGGCTGGTGCTCTGTGCAGAGGAGCAGGTCGCAAGGTTGCTTCTCACATGCCGTATCGTTGACGCCTGGACCCCTGTGCAGGGGCGTGACTGCACGGACCTGTTCGCCGGTGTGGAATCGATTACAGGGCAGGTACAGATATGGTTGAAGGACTGTGATCTTGCCATTGGTTGGATGCAGGACCTCGATGGGAAGTTGAACGAGACACTCAAGGCAGTCGGTGTCCGAGAGGTGATCCTGAGGTCTCCATTCTCAACTAATATTCAGGCGATACATCAACGTGATCGATTTCTTGAAGCGATCAATGAGGCGCCGTCTGACGACGAGGGCGATCCGCTGTTGACGGTGACGGAACCGCTCCTTCATTTCGGACGAGCCTGTCTTGAAGCAGCGGGCCTTTCAACTGGACAGTCTCTCGTCATCATCCATCCTGGAAGTGGAAGTGTCCATAAGTGTGTGGCGCCGGAGACACTCGCGTCTGTCGTTATCGCGGTTCAGACTTCTGGGGTGACTCCCGTGGTTCTTGAAGGGCCTGTAGACCGGGAGACGGTCGAGCGGCTTCTCACGTTATGTACAGACTCACCGATTGTCCTGAGGGGCCTCGATCTTCTGACCGTCGCCGGCGTACTTGCCCAGGCAGGCCTCTTTGTTGGGCAGGATTCTGGAATCACTCATCTAGCTGGGTTGATGGGGGTGCGTACGGTTGCTCTATTTGGGCCGACTAATCCCGCTCGCTGGGTTCCCAGTGGCGCTCATGTGACTGTGGTGCAGGGCGCGCCCTGCTTCTGCCGTTCATGGGACGAGGTGAGCCAATGTCAGGAGAAACCTTGTCTCAATGTGCGGCGAGACGATCTTGTGGCACATTGTTTAGCGCACCTCAAGGAGGCAGCGGTTCAGTAGAGAATCCCGCCTGGCTGCCTTGTCACTGACTATCCCGTATGCTAGAGTGTCCAGTTAATTTTTCCTTTCATGGTAAGGACTTAGGAGTTATTTTCTTGTCCAGCGGGGTCGTGCAGGAAAAGGTCACCAGCGCGTTGATTAGCGCGCTCAATGGGGCCAAAAAGAAGGGCCAACTGAAGACGGACACCTGGCCTCAGGTGAGTTTGGATACCCCCAAACGGCCTGAATGGGGAGACTTAGCCTCGACGGTCGCCATGTCTCTCGCTGTGTCGGAACAACGAGCCCCCCACGATATTGCCCAAATTATCATCGACAATCTTTCTCAGTGCGAGCAGCTCTTCGATCGAGTCGAGATCGTCAGGCCTGGGTTTCTCAACCTCACGGTCAAGCCAGCCATCTGGCAAGAGGTGCTCAGAGAAATTGAGATTGAAGGGTCAGCCTACGGGCGAACCGAGGTGGGGCAACGGCGTCGCGTCTTGGTGGAGTATGTCAGTGCAAATCCAACCGGCCCGTTGCATGTAGGACATGGGCGTGGCGCTGCGGTCGGGCAGGCAGTCGCGAACATGCTCAAGGCGGTCGGGTACGACGTCGTGAGCGAGTACTATATCAACGACGCCGGCCGGCAAATGAAACTATTGGGTGCCTCTGTCTTTGCACGGTATGAGGAGTTGTCGAACCGGCCGGTCGAATTTCCGGCGGAGGGCTATCACGGAGCCTACATCATTGCGGTGGCTGAGCGAGTGAAGCAACAGCTGGGGCCTGAGCTGGCAGGACATACGGCCGTAGAGGTCGAGGAGCGCTGTCGAACGTTCGCCAATCAGGAATTGCTGAGCCTGATTCGCGAGGATCTGAAATCCTTCGGGGTCGAGCTCGAGTCGTGGTTCAGCGAGGCCGCTCTTGTGAACTCAGGAGCCGTCCAACGAGTCTTGGATGAATTGAAATCGCAACAGTTCCTGTTCGAGCAGGAAGGCGCCTGGTGGTTTCGATCCTCGGCATTCGGCGACGAGAAGGATCGTGTCGTACAGAAACAGGATGGCGAGTACACCTACCTGGCATCGGATATCGCCTACCACCAGGATAAGCTGCGGCGTGGGTATGATCTCCTTATCGACGTCTGGGGTGCGGATCACCATGGCTATATTCCTCGCATGCAAGCGGTCGTGCAGGCCTATGGATATCCAAAAGATCGCCTCCAGGTCGTGCTGGTCCAGATGGTGAATTTATTACGCGGCGGGAAAAAAGTTGAAATGTCGAAGCGGGCCGGCGAGTTCATTACGATGCGGGAAGTCATCGATGAAGTCGGGGCCGACGCGGCCAAGTTCTTTTTTCTCATGCGCGATTCTAGCTCGCATCTCGATTTTGACTTGGAATTGGCCAAACAACGGTCGTCGGACAATCCTGTGTACTATGTGCAGTATGCCCACGCCAGGATCGCCAGTCTCTGGCGCGTCGCAGCCACGCGAGGCATCGCCTGTCCCCTGCCGAGCGAGACGGATTTGACGGTATTGACGGACCCGGATGAATTGGGATTGATTCGCAAACTCTCTGCCTATCCCTCGGTCTTGCAGGGCAGTGCAATGGCCTATGAGCCTCATCGGATGACCTATTACCTCCAGCAATTGGCCGGACTGCTGCATACGTTTTATAACAAGCACCGGATTCTGCCTCCCGCTGCGGATCGTGATCTGCTGGCGGTCACGCCTGAGGGAGTCGTTCCAGTCGAGGGGCTGCCCAAAGAGGTCCGAACTCCTGAACGGACTGCGGCGAGGTTGGCATTGATGCGAGGAGTCCAGCAAGTTTTGAAGAATGGACTTGGCGTACTCGGGATTTCCGCACCGGAGCAGATGTAGCCAGCAAGGGGTACTGTGGACTTTTCGGTTCAGCATGCAGACCGTGAAACGAGCGCACGATTGGGGACACTCAGCACTGCCCATGGCGCGATCGATACGCCGGCTTTCATGCCGGTCGGCACATTGGGGCCGGTGAAGGGGATCGATCCTGTCGATCTGGCGCAGCTCGGCTTTCGTCTCATGCTGAACAACGCCTATCACCTCTATCTACGGCCAGGGCATACGATTATAGCTGAGATGGGTGGATTGCATCGGTTCACCGGGTGGCCGGGAGCGATCTTGACGGATAGCGGCGGGTTTCAGATTTTCAGTCTCGCGAAACTGTGCAAGGTGACGGACGAAGGCGTGAGTTTTCAGTCGCATATCGACGGGTCCACACATTTCATCACGCCGGAGACCGCCATCGAGATCGAAGAAGCGCTGGGGGCCGATATCATGATGGCGTTCGATCACTGTGTGGCGTTGCCGGCTGAGAAGGAGGTTGTGCGCGATGCGGTTCGGCGGACCACCCTCTGGGCACAACGCTGTCAGTCCAGTCGGCGTCGCGGAGATCAAGCCCTCTTTGGGATCGTGCAAGGCGGTTTGGATGTGGATCTCCGTGTCACCTCGGCGCGCGACCTCGTCGGTCTTGGCTTCGAGGGCTACGCGGTCGGCGGGCTTTCGGTGGGAGAATCGAAGGCAGAGATGTATGCCATGTTGGATGTGACCGTGCCGGAGCTACCGGCTTCGAAGCCACGGTATCTGATGGGTGTGGGGATGCCGGAGGATTTGATCGAAGGCGCGGCGCGCGGGATCGACCTGTTCGATTGCGTGGTGCCCTCGCGCCATGGACGGACCGGCTCGCTTTTTACGAGTTTCGGGCGAGTGGTGATCAAGCAAGCGCGGTATGTTCGTGATGAACAGCCGATCGATCCGGCCTGCGGCTGTCCGGTCTGCGCGCGCTACTCGCGGGCCTACTTACATCATCTCTTTCAGGTCAAAGAGATGCTGTCGTCGAGACTGAATACGATCCACAACCTCTGGTATTTTTCCGATCTGATGGGCCAGGTGCGGTCAGCGATCGCACAGGGGACGTTACGGTCGTTTCGGGACGAGTTTTACAGATCCCGTGACCGGGCTGCATTGGACGGCTCAGCTGCGGAAGTCGAGGGGCTTCGGTATGCCGGAGGAGACTAACCTAGTCGGAGAGGAGTTCGCATGGTTATGCAATCGGTCGTAATGGCTCAGCTGTTCGGTGGAGGGGGTGCGAATTCCACTTCCGGTACGATCCTGTCCCTCATTCCGTTCGCGCTGATCTTCGTTATTTTCTACTTCTTGGTCATTTTGCCCCAACAGAAACGCTCGAAACAGCAGAAGGCGTTACTGGAGGCTCTGAAGAAGGGCGATAAGGTGGTCACGGCGTCTGGTATCTGGGGCACCTTGACGAATCTCGGGAAAGAGACGGTGACGTTGCAGATCGCGGATAGTACAAAGATTCGGATACAGCGGGATCAGATTGCTCGATTACGCGGCGGCGACGACGAGGATAAGGATTCGTAGGCCGCACAGGATAAAGGGATACCAGACGACATGAAAAAAGTGGGTGGGCGGTTAACATTGTTGGTGCTGATGGTGGTGCTGTCGGTGATCTTCTTTATCCCCTCCTATCAACCCTTCTATCAGGCGTTGCCTGACTGGCTGAAGAGGGTAATGCCGGACAAAGGTATTACGTTGGGCTTGGATCTCCAAGGCGGGATTCATCTTGTCATGGAAGTGGACGAAGATCGCGCGGTCGAGATCGCCGTCGATCGATCGGTTGCGTCCCTTCAAGATCTGTTGGTTGAGAAGAAAATTCCCGTGGAGTCTGTGGTGCGGACGGGACGGGCGCAGGTCACGATTCAATTCCAAAACGCCGAACTCAAGGCGCAGATCCAGAAGACGATCGATGACTATCCGACCTTCAGCGAAACGGAGTCTGCCGGATCGGCCAACCGGCTGGTGTGGGAGTTGCGGGAGGCTGAGGCCAAACGGATCAAGGACTCTGCAATCAACCAAGCGCTTGAAACGATTCGGAACCGCATCGACCAGTTTGGCGTGACAGAACCGATTGTGCAGCGACAAGGATTGAAACAGATCGTGGTGCAACTGCCTGGCGTCAAAGAGCCTAAGCGCGCCAGGGATCTGATCAAAGAAACGGCATTGCTAGAATTTAAGATGCTCGACGAGGACAACCAGGCGAGGCTCGATCTGCCCGCCCGTATTCCGAAAGATAAAGAAGCCGATGTGCTGAAGCAGGTGGAGGGAAAATTGCCGGAAGGCGATCAGATCCTCTTCGAGCGGGGAGTTGAAAAAGACACTGGCCGTGAATATCGCATTCCCTATCTCGTAAAAAAGCGGGTCATGCTGACCGGTGACGTGCTGAGTGACGCACGAGTCTCGATCGGTCAATTCAACGATCCGTACGTCTCGATCGAATTCGACGGAAAGGGCGGTCGGGAATTCGAACGGATTACGAGCGACAATATCAAGAAGCGCATGGCCGTCGTACTCGACAACACCATCTATTCAGCGCCGGTGATTCAGGACCGCATTACCGGTGGACGCGCGCAAATCACCGGAACGTTTTCCATGCAAGAGGCCAATGATTTGGCTATTGTCCTCCGGGCCGGCGCCTTGCCGGCTCCGCTCAAGATCATTCAAGATCTCACGGTCGGGCCGTCGCTGGGGAAGGATTCGATCGAGAAAGGTGTGCAGGCCACGCTGTTTGCCGGCGCCATGGTCGTCATTTTCATGATCGTGTATTACCGGATGTCTGGGGTGATTGCGGACTTTGCATTGGCGCTCAATCTGTTGTGTTTGATCGGAGCCCTGTCTGCGCTGAACGCAACCCTGACCTTGCCGGGAATCGCGGGAATTGTGCTGACGATCGGGATGGGTGTCGATTCGAACGTCTTGATCTTCGAGCGCATTCGCGAAGAGCTGCGATCGGGGAAAGCGGTTCGGCTGGCGGTGGATGGAGGCTATGACAAGGCGCTGTTGACGATTGTCGACTCTCACGTGACCACCCTGATCACAGGGGTGGCGCTGTTCCTTTTCGGCACGGGACCGATCAAAGGATTTGCCGTGACCCTCTGTCTCGGAATCGGAATCAATTTGTTTACGGCTCTGATCGGTACCAAGGTCATCTTCGACCTCTTGAATCAACGACGCAAAGTGGAACAGTTGAGTATCTAGTTTGAAGGAGCCTGCATGTTAGAGATCCTCGGAAAAACCAATATCGATTTCATGGGGCAGCGCAAGTGGGCCTTTGTGCTTTCCGGCATCATAGTGGTGCTGGGACTTGTGGCGCTCATTCAGATTGGCAGAGGGGCGGCAAATCTCGGCATCGATTTCTCGGGCGGGACCGCGGTGCAGTTGAAGTTCGACCAACCGATCCGGATCGAAGAAGCGAGAAAAATCTTGGAGGCGAACGGCCTGGGCAACGCCGAACTGCAAGAGTTCGGTCAGGAGAACAAGCTCCTGGTCCGCCTAAAGACGTCGACGACTATTGAGGAGAAGGTCGCAGATCGGGTCGTGGCGGTCTTTACGAAGGAATTTTCCTCGAATCATTTCGTGGTCGATTCCAGCACGGAAATCGGGCCGACTATCGGGCAGAAACTTCAAGAAGATGCCCTCATTGCGATCCTCATTTCCTTTGCCGGGATCATTATCTATGTGGCGGCGCGGTTCGAACTTCGTTTCGGCATTGCCGCGGCGTTGGCGACCTTTCATGACGTGTTGGCGGTGTTGGGCGTCTTTTATCTCTTGGATAAGGAAATTACCCTGCTTGTCGTGACGGCATTGCTGACATTGGCTGGCTATTCGATGACGGATACGGTTGTCGTGTTCGACCGGATCAGGGAAAATCTTCGGATGCGGCGGAAAGAGAGCGAAGAGACGATCATCAACAATGCGGTCAATCAAGTCTTGAGCCGCACGATCGTGACGAGTTTGACCGTCGTGTTGGTGCTGATTCCACTGACCCTGGCCGGCGGAGAGGTCTTGCACGACTTCTCTCTTGCCCTGTTGGGGGGCGTGATCTTCGGAACCTATTCGTCTATCTTCGTCGCGAGTCCGTTGCTGTTGCTCTGGCCGGGAGGCTCCGGGCGGCTCTTGAAGCGGAGCTAGCGGAATCATAGGCGCGAGAAGCGAGATGTGCGTGAAGAGCGCGACTCGCGAAGATGAAACTTCCGACCCGTCCCGCTTTTCTCGCAAGTCTCGCGCCAATAGCGAGATGGGGCATACCCATGACACTCTGGAGTCGGTCTCACAATCTCCAGCGCAAGATCATCGCGGCGATCGTACTGGTCGGTCTCCTACCCCTGACCCTTCTGCTTGTGCTCATCTACGTCGAGGAGTGGCGTGCGCTTCGAGAAGTGACCGGTGCCAACTTCAAGGAAGTCGCCGTGGAAGCTGCTCGCCGCATCGAGATGCAGGTTAGCCGTGGGATGAACGAGGCCCAGCAACTTGCCACGGCTCCCTTTCTCCGCATCGCCGTGACCGAAGCCAACCGCACGTACGAGGGTAAGGATGCGCTCGATATCCAGGGTATGATCAAGGATTGGCAGCAGCGGTGGCATCAGCGTGGTAAGCAAAGCGAATTTCCCCTCTTCATTAATCGCATTGTCACGAACTTCCTCATCCGGTGGCATGATATCCGCAAATCGGACTATGTCGGGATACTGGTGACCGATCAGCAGGGAGCGCTGGTGATCAGCTCCATTCCTCAAGTGGAGTACTTTTACGGGAAGACGTCGTGGTGGCAAGCGGTGGTGAAGGGGGGAAGTTCCAGGGGCTATGTGAGCGAGATCGCCTTCGACCCTGCGTTCGGAACTCATGTGGTCGTGGTGGCGGCGCCCATTCTTGACGATGCAAAAGAGACAGTGATTGGAACGGTCACCATTCTGTTGCGTCGAGACACGATTTTCCATGCTATTGCCGATGGGGCGATTGGGGCGACCGGTCATGCGATGTTGTTCAGCTCCGATGGTGTTCCTCTGATCTGTCCGGTCCTGGCTCCGGAAGAACATACGGTCAGGCCAGATTTGATCAGTGCTCTCGGCGGGTTCAAAGCCGGTTGGACCGTTGCCGATGACGATTCGCATGGTGGCCAGCATGCCTTGATCGGATTTGCTCCGGTTCGATTTGGCGAGAGCTTGGCTCCGGGGAGCCTTGGAGGACATCAGTGGATCACGGTGGTGCGGCAGGACCCCCAGGAAACCTATGCGCCGCTTGCCGAACTTGTGGCGAAAGTGCTGCTCTATGGGTTGCTCGTGCTCGCCGTGCTATGGGCGACAGGGGTGCTCGTCGCACGCCGGATCGCCAGGCCCATTCAGGTGTTACACGATCGGGTGCGCGAAATCGGAAGCGGGCGATTGGACCGGCGACTGGAGCTGAAGACCGGCGATGAAATCGAAGGGCTCGCCGATGCGTTCAATCAGATGGCGGAAAATTTACAACGGTCGTTTGCGCAGATCGAACAACGTGTGGTGGATGTGCGCCGCTTGGAAGAAAAGTACCGCGATCTGATCGAGCATTCTCCTGAGATGATCTATCAATTGAACCGGATCGGCCGATTCGTCCATGTGAACAAGACGGGGCTCGAGAAGCTGAAGTACACGCTCAATGAGATGCTGGCGATGAAGCTTTGGGATCTTGTGCCTCGCGGCCAGGAGCCGCTCGTCCTGCAATATTTGGAGCGGTTGGTGGCGCAAGGGCGCAGTTCGATGGAGACGGTATTTCTGGCCAAAGATGGTCACCCGATCGATGTGGAGATTCATGCCACGGCGCTGATCGATCAAGAGCGGGGCGGGCTGGTTCACTCGCGCGCATTTGTGCGTGACGTGACCGAGCGCCATCGGCTTGAGCGACATCTGCAAGAATACACGACGACGCTTGAACAGGCCGTGTCGGAGCGGACGCAACAGCTCGTTGCCTCGCAGGCACGGTACAAGGCGTTGTTCGACTTGGTGGCGGACTCGGTGTTTATGGTGGATCCAAAAGCCATGATCGTCGCCGTCAACAAACGTGAGGAGCAAACGCTGGGGTATGCAGAGGCGGCTGTGGTCGGCCGCAGTCTGCTCGACATCGTCCTCGCCGGTTATCACGATTCATTGCGCGGATGGCTGAGCGATGTGATTTCAGGACAACGGAACGTGTCCACCCAGGAGATCATGGTGCGCCATATCGGCGGACTGGACATGCCGGTCGAAATGAACTTGATGCCTGTTGGAGAGGCCGGCCAACTCTTGGTGATGGTGCAGTTGCGGGACATTACCGACCGAAAGCGGCTCGAACGGCAGCTGGACACGTACCGAGAAGAGTTGGAACATAACGTAAAAGAGCGTACGCGGGAAATTGAAGAGACCACACAGTATCTCGAAAATCTGCTCGAAAACGCCAACGATGTCATTTACACACTCGATACCGAACAGCGGTTCACCTACGTCAACAGTAAGATCGAAGCATGGGGCTACCGGAAAGATGATCTGATCGGGCGCCCCTACCTCGTTCTTCTCTCCAAGCGCCATCGCGGGAAGCGTCTCAAGAGCACCTTGGATATCGGTGCGAAGCAGGTCTATGAGGTCGAAGTAGTGACTCGCACAGGGGAGCCGAGGGCTGTGATGGTGAGTGTTTCCCCGCTGCATGGGGTCGAGGGAGCGATCTTGGGTGTGCTGGGCATCGCGCGCGACATGACGGAGACCAAAAAGTTGGAGCAGCAGATCAGGAACTCAGAGAAACTGGCCTCGGTTGGAAAGCTCGCCGCAGGGGTGGCGCACGAGATCAACAATCCCCTGGGGGGCATCCTCAACTGTCTCTATAACTTGCGGAAGGGGGCGTTGTCGCCGAGCCGGCAAGAAGAGTATTGGTCGTCGATGGAAGATGGGGTGCGACGCGTCCAGAAGATCGTTCGGCAGCTCCTCGATTTCTCTCAGCAGCATGAGCCCGCATTCGCCCTGACGGACATCAATCACGTCGTGGACCGGGTGTTGGTCTTGACGACGCATCTCTTTGCCCCGAACCACATCGTACTGGAAACGGGATTCGGCCAGGGGCTGCCGAATGTCATGGTCGATCGCCACATGATGGAACAGGTGCTGATGAATCTGGTCTTGAATGCGGTACAAGCGATGAAAGACGGAGGAGTGCTGACGATCCGAACGTCTGTGGTTGAAGGAATCTGTCTGATCGACGTGCGCGATACGGGATCGTGCATTCCGCCGGCGGTCCTGCCGAGGATTTTCGATCCCTTCTTTACGACCAAGAGCGAAGGCGAGGGGACGGGTCTTGGCCTGTCGGTCAGCCTAGGCATTGTCGAGCGCCACGGAGGAAAGATTCTGGTGGATAGCGAAGTCGGGAAGGGGACAACCTTTACCCTCTGTCTGCCTGTTTCCCGGGAGCGTTCGTTGATGGAGCGGGTGTCATGAAGGGACTTAAGATTCTGCTCGTCGATGATGAACCGCTGATGCGGCTGTCGATGGTCGATGCGTTGGAGACGGTCGGCCATGATATCGAAGCGGTGGCATCTGGGACGGAAGGGATCGATGCGATCCGTCAACGGCCATTCGATCTGGTGATTACCGATCTGCGGCTGCCCGGCGCGGACGGGCTCACGGTGCTCACAGCGGCCAAAGCGCAGTCGCCCCACACGGAGGTCGTGATGATTACCGCTCATGGATCAGTGGAAACGGCGGTCGGCGCAATGAAGCTAGGAGCCTTCGACTACATCACGAAGCCGTTCCAAATGGATGAATTGTTGTTGATCGTCGAGCGGGTAGGCCGCGTCGTAACCTTGCGGCGCGAAAATCAAGATCTCAAGGCGGTGCTGGAAGACAAGTTCAGCTTTGGGGGCATTCTCGGGGCGAACAACCACATGCGGGCGGTGCTCGAGAAGATCAAGCTGGTTGCAGGAACAGATTCGACGACGCTGATTCTTGGAGAGAGCGGAACCGGCAAGGAGCTGGTCGCCAATGCCATTCATCAAAACAGCCCACGCAGCCACCAGCCCTTAATCAAAGTCAGCTGCGCGGCACTTCCGGAAACCCTATTGGAAGCGGAACTTTTCGGCCATGAGAAGGGGGCGTTTACGGGAGCGTTGCGGCAGCGGCGTGGGCGGTTCGAGCTGGCGCATCGAGGCACGCTGTTTCTCGATGAAGTCGGGGAAATTTCGCCGGTCATCCAAGTGAAATTGTTGCGGGTACTTCAGGAACGGCAGTTTGAGCGTGTCGGGGGAAACGACAGGATCGATGTCGATGTGCGCCTGGTTTGTGCGACTCAGAAGGATCTTCGTAAAGAAGTCTCCTTGGGGAGGTTTCGAGAGGATCTTTTTTATCGGCTCAACGTCGTGCATATCGTAATCCCACCGTTGCGTCAACGGCAGGAAGACATCATGATTATTGCCGACCACATGCTGAAGACCTGCGCCGGCAAGATGAATAAGACGTTGAAGGGGTTCTCTTCCGTGTCGCGCGAGCTCTTCTTGCGCTATTCCTTCCCAGGGAACGTGCGGGAGTTGGAGAACATGGTCGAGCGCGCGGTGGCGCTGGGGAGGGACCATGAAGCGGTCCAACCTCAAGATCTGTGCGGGTTTCAATCCTGTCCCTATACGGGCGGGGTACCACAAGAATCGTGCGGATTCTGTAGCGAAGGGCTGACGGGACAGAAGCGAGAAGCACGCCCACTCATTTCGCTGGCGACGGCGCGGGAACAGTTCGAGAAAGATTATATCCTGTCGGTGTTGGAACGAGTAGACGGCAGCCGCACCACCGGCGCGAAGATCCTCGGCCTTTCGCGCAAAGCTCTGTGGGAGAAGTGCAAGCGCTACGGGATTCCTTCGGCGAGGGAAGAGGCGGAGGATGAGAAGGAGTAGGGAGCGGCTAGGTGCCCTTCTTGCTCGCAGAACGCGCGCACGTGGAAGTACATCGGTTGATGAATGGCGAACTGCTCCGGTGTCGGCTTGATGGCTCCAGAAAAGAAGATAGCGGGGTGGCATGCCCTTCCGCTCCAACGCCTCCCGGAACGGCCCTTTCGGACTTTGCCAGGCGGAAGCCTTCGGAAATTCCTTCGCAGACTCAGTCAGTTTCCGCTTTCCTTCCTGGCAAAGTCTCGGCGGGCACCCCGTTCCTCCGGCGAACTCCGCTCCAGGGCATGCCATCCCGCAGCGAAGCCTTATCATAAGAAAAAATAGAAAGGCGACAGGCCACTTGAAAGCCTGTCGCCTTCAACATTTCACCAGATTCAATGGGCGGGTCCTTGATTGACCTCAACGGCTTGCCCCATTCTTTAGCCAGTCTCCCCTGAAGTCCTTCCTCCAGCCCTATTGCCCTTCGGAAATATTGACGCGATTCCTAGGAAAGCGTAGCCTATTTTCCTCCGAAACGGTGAATGTTCCTTTCTTTTTTTCTCAAGCGCGTTATTCGCAATAAAGAATGAGTACGCCTCGGAAGCATCATTATTTGCCTCAGTTTTACTTGGAGGAGTTCAAGATTAGCCCCCAGACAGGTAAGAACTCGCACATATGGCAGATCGAAAAGAGCGCCGATCAAGCGCACTACAGTCCAGCAATCGAAGATACCGGATGCATACGCGATTACCACTCGTTAGACGTCGCTGACGAAGAGCCCGATCATAAGACAATCGAAGTGGCCTGCTGCCGGTTTGGTTGACACCCCCTTACGCTAATCCGGCCTGCTGTTCAAACTCCATGGGACTGAGATAGCCCAGGGCGGAGTGCCGCCGCCGGGGATTGTAAAAGCGCTCGATGTAATCGAATACGTCGGCCTTCGCCTGGTCTCGTGTTCGGTACGTTGTGCGTGCGGTGCGCTCGGTCTTCAACGAGGAGAAGAAGCTCTCCATCGCCGCGTTGTCCCAGACATTGCCTGAGCGGCTCATGCTACAGGAGAGGCCGTGGTCCGTCAGAAGCCGTTGGAACGACTCACTGGTGTACTGACTCCCTTGATCCGAGTGATGCAACACGGTGCTGGGTTTGCCTCTCCGCCAGATCGCCATCACCAACGCATCGGTGACGAGCTGCGCCGTCATCGTCGCACTCATGGACCAGCCCACCACCCGTCGTGAGAAGAGATCCACGACGACGGCCACGTAGAGCCACCCTTCGGCGGTCCAAAGATACGTGAAGTCGGTCACCCATTTGCGGTTCGGTGCCGGGGCGTCAAACTGGCGATTGAGCACATTCGGCGAGACCGCGCTGGGCAACCGCGTGCCGGCATCGGCTGGCAATCGGCGTCGTCTGGGCCGCGCCCGCAAGGCCTGTCGTCGCATCAGCCGCTCAATGCGATGCAGGCCACAGCCCTCCCCTTCGGCCAGCAGGTCGTGCCAGACTCGTCTCGCGCCGTAGGTGCGGTCACTCTGCAGAAAACTCGCCCGAATCTTGACGCCCAAGGCCTCGTCGTGGCGAGCGCGCTGGCTGGGGGGGCGCGTCAGCCACGCATAGAATCCTCCACGCGAGACACCGAGCGCCTCGCACAACCACGCCGTCGGCCAGCTCCCCCGGTGCTTCACGACGAAACCGAACTTCACAGCGACTCCTTCGCGAAGTAGGCCGCGGCTTTTTTTAGGATGTCCCG
This sequence comes from Nitrospiraceae bacterium, assembly GCA_039920585.1. Taxonomy (GTDB): domain Bacteria; phylum Nitrospirota; class Nitrospiria; order Nitrospirales; family Nitrospiraceae; genus Palsa-1315. The sequence continues at coordinate 13,458 of JBDSDL010000178.1, forward strand.
CTCGGCCTTGAGCTTGGTCACCTCACGTCGGAGTCGCTCCACCTCAAGCTGCTCCGGTTTCATCTGTCCCTTGCCGGGGATGGCCTGCTGCGCATCGGCGGCAACCTCCTGCACCCATCGGCGCAACACCGTCCCATGCACCCCCAAATCCCGCGCGGCTTGCGCCGCCGTCACCCCGCGTTCTTGAATCAGCTTCACCGCCTCCAGCTTAACCTCTCGCGTGAACTTGCGTCGCTCCATGCCCCACCTCCGGGTTCATTCATACACCTAACTCGGTGTCTTTGAAACCGGCGGCAGGCCAATTCTCCACCCTCGATGATACGAAGGAGCAACGCAGTTTCTTAGGGCATAACTACCAGGGCAACATGCTGAACGTGGCGAAGCGTTAAGGCGACAGGCTTGTAAGCGGCCTGTCGCCTTTCTATTTTTAGCTGAAGACTTACTGGCAGGGGTGGCATGGCTCTGAAGCGTAATTCGCCGGAGGAATGGAGTGCCCATCGAGATTTTGCCAAGCTTGATGCCGGATGCGAGTTCATGGGGATTCAGATTCCGCTCTCAGTAGATCTGAAGCATTCTAAGTTGCGCCGCGTTTTGGTGGGCGGCGCAGGGGCGTGGCTGTCTTGACTCGGAGCGTATGACGATACTATGATCGATCATGAATTGGTATGGAGGTTCATGATGGCCACGACAACGATTTCACCGAAGTTCCAGATTGTGATTCCCAAGGAAGTACGGGACAAGCTCCATCTGAGTCCACGGCAGCGCTTGCAGGTCGTGGAGAAGGGTGGGGTCATCACCCTGGTGCCGGAAGTGCCCCTCAAATCGCTTAAGGGAGTGCTCAAGGGCATGTCCAAGACGGATGTCCGGGAAAAGAAGGACCGATTGTGAAGGTCGTGCTGGACTCTAGCGGATGGATCGAATTCTTTACGGGTGGGCCGCTTGCAGATCGCTACGCCGCCTATCTCGTCCCTCGGTATCAGCTCATCACGCCGACCGTCGTACTGTACGAAGTGTATAAGAAGATCAAGCGGGAGCGGGGCGAGGAGACGGCCTTACTGTTCGCGGGCCGACTCAGTGCAACCCAAGTGGTCCAATTGACAGAATCGATCGCCTATCTGGCTGCTGATTTGAGTCTGAGACACGGCTTGGCAATGGCCGATGCCATCGTGTATGCCACCGCCAAGGATCAGGAAGCTGAGGTCGTCACAGGCGACGCGGACCTGAAGGATCTGTCGGGAGTGGTCTACGTCAAGTAGGTGTTCACGGCAGTTCTCTCATTTAGCGGGCTGCGGACTATCAGATTGAGAGTCAGGCTGAGTAGTGACTTATTGTGGGGATGAGCCTCGGCTGCGCGTTGCGCGAGCACAAGAGCATGAGCGTCGCCCTCGCCTCTTCGAATCCTTCTTACTTCCTGAAGAAAGAAAAGTTGGACATTCTGAGTTCCAGCGGCGCCGGCGCAATGTCCCGGCAGGATACGACACCAGGGTAGATACGGCTGACCCTGCGTGGAGGAGTGATATGCGAAAAAGGAGTTTCCACAGGCTTCCGCCTTGCAGTATCCGAAAGGGCCATTCCGGGAGGCATTGGAGCGGAAGAGCTATGCCACCCCATCCCGGAAAGTCTGATCTCCGCTCAGCCTGACCTCGACCTTAGCCTGCCTGCTCGGCTGGTTCCGTGCCGCCCTCCCACAACTTCACCGTGCGGTCCCACGAGGCGCTGGCCAGTTTCATCCCATCCGGTGACAGGGTAATGCTGCGTACGGCCGCGGCATGGGCCTTGAGCGTTCTGAAGCACCGGCCGTTCGACAGATCCCAAAACCGAATCGTTGCATCATCGCCGGCGCTGATGAGCACCTTGCTGTCCGGCGTGACGGCGAGGGTGCGCACCCAAGCGGTGTGGCCTTTCAATGTCCGTTGTTCTGCCATATGGGGCATGTCGAACAGCTTGATCGTCTGGTCACGGCTTCCGGTGATGAGCAGTTTGGCATCGGGGGTAAAGGTCATCGCGCCGATCCAATAGTCCATCACCTTCTGAAATCCACCGTCATCGTCGATGAAGTATCCGCGCGTTTCGCTGGAATCTTCTTCGGTTTCTTTCCAATGACCATCGTGCACGACTTTCTCTTCTCCACTGGGTAAGACCTCCCATAGCTTGATCTTGCCGATATCCATTCCACTGGCGAGATGGACTCCATCCGGTGAAAAGGCGACGCAGACAGACCAGTTGTGGTCGTACTGGTCCTTGCCGAGGAGGGTCATGAGTTCGGTGCCGGTGGTGACTTCCCAGATCTTGATGTCTTTATTGTGGCTGCCGCGAGCCAGCATGAGGCCGTCGGGGGAGAGGGAGAGGCTGACGACATTGTGGTCGTAGCGTGTGAAGAGGAGCTTCTTCGATTCGCCGGTGCTTGGGTTCCACAGTCGGATGGTTCGGTCCTCACTGGCAGTGGCGAGGGTTTGGCCGTCAGGCGTGAAGACGACGGATCGGATGTCCGCCGTATGTCCTCTGAGTGAGCGCAGGAGGCGTCCGGTTTCAATATCCCATAGGCGGACGAGCCGGTCGGCTCCGCCGCTGGCGAGGGTCAAGCCGTTTGGTGCGAAGGCCACCGACCACACTCCATGTGAATGGCCGCGATACGTGGTCAGTTCCCGTGCCCCTGTCTTCCAATATTCAAGGAAATCGACCGGCGCGATGCCAGTTTCCAGCGATACTGTTGTGAGCGGGGATGAAGCGGAGGCAAGTTGAGAAGCCGTCTGGTCTGGCATATCCAATTGTCCTTATGGGCTAGCAGGAGCTGTAAAAGGTGAAACGACTATCGAAGGGTCTTTCCACTGAAACTTTTCACGTTTGACGGGTCACGTCTCACTGGACGGCCTTTGGGACCGGCTTGATTGCAAACCGTCGTTTCGCGCCAGTATAATTCGTGTCGGCTTTGGTGATCGTAAGAGAAGCCTTGTCATCAAGTCAAGCAGGCTAGCAGGATGCTGAAAAAGTCCGCCAGCGGCGTTCTCGCGTCACTCAGAGGCTCAACGTACCGAAGCGTACGCCTCGCCTCTTCGCTCGCTGCGGCCTTGCTGGACGGTCTTTTTGAGCATCCTGAGGCTAATGTGACATCGGCGCGATCTTAAAGATTCCAACTGAGTATTGGATATAAACAGAATTTTTCCGCAGTCCGCTAGCGTGCCCCTAAAGGATTCGTATGGAACTTCGTTTTCAGCCCGCATTGCTGCAAGAGGTCATTGACTCGTTCGTCGAAAAAACGGAACGGGAAGGCGATCCCACCTATTATAAAGAGTTCCACGAACTCGCCGACCCGATCTACGAGAAGTTTACGCTCGACGATCGTGAGAGCGAGTTCAAAAAGCTCTATCAGTACATGTTCGGGACCTGGGGGTTTTCCGATATCATCCGCGATGCCTTCAACGAATATCCGTTGCTCAAAGAACGAGTCGGCATCGTGCTCGTCAAGGGAGTGCTCAAGGAGGATCAGGAAGGCGTCGATATTCTCAGGAAGTGGGGGTCCGTCGAGCACGAGCTGGCTCGAGAGTTCGAAGAAAAAGGGTTGAGAGGCGTTGGGATCAAGCTCATCCCACGGCGATTCTACGATCCTGCCCTCACACGCTATTGCCGCCATGAATTATTGCATATCTCGGATATGCTGGACCCGGTCTTTGGGTACGATCCGGATACCAAGGTCGGGCAAAACCCCGGCGAGGAAACGCTCATTCTTCAACGCTATCGAGTTTTGTGGAGCCTCACCGTTGACAGCCGGCTGGCTGTCGCAGGCAAGGAGCCGATGCTCCGGAAAGAAGACAGGTTCAAAGAGTTTCGTTCCTGGTACCGCAAGATTCCCGCGCCACAATTGAAATCGGTGTTCGAGGGGTTGTGGCAGACGAGTTTCTTTACCCACTCGGAATTGATCGAAATGGCGTCGGACACCTTGCGCGTGATGGACCGTGCCGTGGATGTCGAGGGAGGCGAGGTTCCGGAAACAGAAAATAGAATCATGTTGATGCCGGGATTTCCATGCCCCTTGTGCCGGTTCCCGACCTATTCGTGGGTTGAGGATATGGGCAACAAGCTCGAGCCCTATGTGCTTGATTTTATCCGCGAGAATCACCCTGGCTGGGATATCGAATTTGGGGCCTGCGACCGCTGCGTCGAGGTCTACAAGCTGCGCGCCGACGGCGTCATGTAACGGTGCATGATTGTGGCCACCGATCCGACATATGGACGCCGAGACTTCCTCAAGGACTCTGTCGTCTCCGTTGCCAAAGCGGCAAAAGAATTTTCCAAGCATCAACATGCCGCGCCGGACCAACCGGCTCCACCGCCAGTGCGGACGGATTGGTTGCGTCCTCCAGGCGCTGTCGAGGAGGCGCTGTTTTTAGAGCGATGCACACAGTGCGGCGATTGCGGCAAGGCCTGTCCATACGGATCGATTACGTTCCATCCACAGAACGGGACACCGGTGATTTTTGCGGATCAGATGCCGTGTTATCTCTGCGAGGATGTGCCGTGCATTGCAGCCTGTGCCACCGAGGCGTTGCTTCCTGTCGAAGGACGCGGGCAGATACGAATGGGTCTCGCGATTGTTTCGCACCGAGTCTGCACGGCAGGGCAGGGGTGCCATGCCTGCGCATCGAAATGTCCCACGGATGCCTTATCCATGGATTTCGGCACGCAGCGTCTTGTGGTGGCGGCTGAGCGTTGCGTTGGATGTGGGTTGTGCGAACAAGTGTGCCGGACAGTGAACGATCGCGTGGCTATTCGAGTCACACCATATCGATTGTTGGCACAACCGCTCTCGTGATCCAGAGGAACAGGATTGAATGGCAAGAAGGAAGAGGGAGACAGTGATATCGTAAGGGGATATATTTTGAGAGATCATAGGGTTAGAATATTTCCTGCGAATGTCGAGATCGCACTTGACAACTCCTTGGCCCATACCTAACATACGGGGGCTTGAGCCAAAGATTTGTCCTCTCATGCCCGGAAGATTCATGTAAGCAACAGGGTCAACTGAGGAACCGAATCTCATGACGAGTAAACAGCCGGTACCCACCAATTCTCCGTCTGCGGCAGGGGTCATTCCGGCTTTGCCAGCCATCAAGGATTCACCCGCAGTCGAACGGGCCCTCAACCGCAGCAAGCTCTATCTTCTTGTCTCGTGGAGCCAGCTCTATCCGGAAGACGACGAGTTTCTCGATTACGTGCAATGCGGAGAGTTTGTCGAAGATGGGCGGGCGGCGCTCAATGCCTTGGACCAGGCGCTCGACGGCATCGGTGGTGAGCGGGCCAAGCTCAAGCTGGTGTTGCTGCGCAAGCAGTTCGATCAGATCGAAAAAGTAGTCGCATCGGAATGTGTCAACTGGCAACTCAGCGATCTGCAGACCGAACATCGTCGAGTCTTCAGTAATGTCATCACGCTCGATTGCCCCCCCTACGAAACGCTCTTTGGAAACGACCATGTGTTCGCGCAATCGCAGGTCATGGGCGATATCGCCGGATTTTATCGCGCATTCGGGGTGGAATTATCCAAGGACATTCATGAGCGATTGGATCATTTGAGCGTCGTATTCGAGTTCATGCATTTCTTGGCCTACAAAGAATCCTATTCCCGCTGTCACGATGGAGCAGACAAGACGGAGATCGTCCTGGATGCGCAGAAAAAGTTTGTCAAGAATCATGTCGGCCGGTGGGTTCCGTTGTTTTGCAGAATGCTGGTCAAGAAAGCTGGGTCAGGTTTCTATAAACACGTGGCGGACTTGATGGCAGAGTGGATGGATTTTGAAGCCGCATTCCTCGGCGTCGTTCCTCAACCCTACTCGGAAACCGATTATCGTCCCGCGACCTTCAGTTCACCGGAAGGCCAGACGTATGAGTGCGGCGCGCAGGATCAGGGGAATGAGCTGAGTCTGTTGCTGAACGAAGTCGGCGCAGATTCGTTTTTGGACAAGAAGGATCAAGGCAAAGACAAAGAGGCGGAAGGGCCGGTCGGAACGGCCTAGCGATTGTCTAGGATCATGAATATCTCTCCGTGTTGTGTGTCGATAAGTGTCTTAGGTCACCGCTCTTTATTTTCAATCGAGAGAAGGGGTATCCTATGACAAAAGAGGAAAAGCCACCGAACAACCGCGTAAGAATCGGTATTCTGATCGCGTCGTTGATTGCCGGTGTGCTGTTGGCCATCTTCTCTATAATGACTAATCCGCAGTGATCGTTGGCACGAACGTGAGTGTACTTTTAATCGAGAGGAGGGGTATTCTATGAGCGTGGTGCAAACACACAGCAAGCGTGTGGTGCTCGGCATTCTTCTCACAGCGTTGATCGTGGGCGTGATGCTGACGATCGGGCAGGTTCCGTTGGCGGTCAGTCAGCCAGTGACGATCCCCGCGAAGATGGTCAAGGGAGTGATCCCGATGGATGGCGCAAACCCGGTCTGGGAGGGTGTGCCTGGAGTGATCGTACCATTGAGCGGGCAACTGATCACCACGCCGATGCACCCGAATATATCGGTGAAGTCGGTGTTCGTGAAAGCCATGACTAATGGTAAAGAGATCGGTTTGCGCATCGAGTGGATCGATCAGACCAAGAACGATACGACCATCGGTCCTCAGGATTTCCGGGATCAGGCGGCGGTCATGTTCCCCGTCAACTTGGCTGGCGCGCCACCCTTCCAGTGCATGGGTCAGTCAGGCGGCACCACCAACATCTGGAGGTGGAACGCGGAGTGGCAGAAGGACATCGGCAAGGATAGCGCAGGTATCTGGGACGTGGACGACCAATATCCAGGCATTTTCTGGGACTTCTATTTCGAAGAGCCGGCTGGCGGCGTGACCTATCCGGACCGGATCGGTCGGAGCCTTGGACCCTTCAATCCTGGAATCTGGTCTGGCAACATTATGTCCGACCCGACGCTGCGCGTGAGCTCGGTCGAGGATCTGAACGCCAATGGCTTCAGCACCCTCACGACGCAAGCGCATCAGGATGTTATCGGAAACGGTGTGTGGGAACCTTCTGGTTCCGTCAAGGGTGGCGGATACACTGGTCCAACCTGGCGCGTGGTGGTGAAACGCACGTTGGAGACCGGCGATGCCAACGACACCCAGTTCAAGGCGGGGATGTCAGTGCCCATCGCGTTCGCGGTGTGGGATGGCAACAACATTGAACGGAACGGCATGAAGGCGCTCTCCACCTGGTTTACCCTGAAGCTGTAGCGGGAAAGAGCGATAGCGTAACGAGAACACCCCAGTCCGGCATCAGGCCGGACTGGGGTGTTCTTATTTGTGTGCCAGCATGATTTTTGTGGCTATGCGCAAGCGCCTTCGCTGCGACCGCGTGTGAGGCATGCAGATCCGATGTGATCTGGGTCGGTGAGAGTTAAACTACTTCTGCGTGCGGAGTCCCTGCACCACCTTCTTCTCGATGTCGGCCCGGTGAGCGAAGGTCTCGAGTGGCGTCACCTTCCACTGGATGATGCTCGATGCGGGAAGCGCGCGAATGAACTCAGTCACCTCATCTTTTGACTTGGCTCCAACTACGAAGGCTCCGGCGAGAGTGCCGACTACGGTGCCTCCAGTACGGACCTTGCCATCTTTCCCTAGACGCTCAAAGGTTGGGATGACGAGTTGTTCAAGCATCTCGATCGTCTGCTCACGGCTTGTCGCAGCTGCGGCTTGGATGGCCTCGAACTCAACCAGATAGAGCGTATCCTGGACCGTCGCGTTACTCTCAGCGGCATGACGCACAACGTCCCGCCGTGCGCCACCTTCACCAAATACCAGTGGAAGAGGCAGTACAACGGCTATTGCGATAACCAGTACCCCTGTCAACACGACGATTTTTGATTTGCTGAGTCGTATCATAGGCATCGCTCCTTTCCTAACGTGACGGCAGAGCCTAACTTTTACTCTAGGCGCCAAGGAATGTCTATGGAAGTTCAATTGAAAAGACAAGATGGGGCAGGCAGGAGCTGGAGGAAGTGAGAGCTTCCGAGAGTTGCATTTGCCCAATACCGGAGTGTATAAAAAGAATCTGAATTTATTGATAAATCATCTTATTTCTCCCTCAGTTTGTGGGGAATCAGCATGAAAATTTCGCTGCTTTTTCCTCCAACGTGGCATCCGTCACAACCCTATCTGAGCCTCCCTTCGTTGACGGGGTTTTTGGCTCAGGGCGGCGTCACCAACGTGTCCCAGCGCGATCTTGGGATCGAACTCTTAGATAAGGTGGTTACCCACTCCTATGGGGCGGCGCTCTATCAAGAGTTCGTCGATAAACAGCGCGCGCTTGAGCGGGAGCGAACTGGAGACATTGGACCGGGAAGTGCTGAGCATTTGGCGAGAGTGGTGGAGTCGCTGGACCGCTTTCCCTATCTCATCGATCGGATCGAACCGGCCAAGGAGACTCTCCGCGGGGAGGGCTTCTACGATCTCGAATCCTATAAGGAAAGTCTCTTTCTTATCGACAAATGGCTGGAGGTGCTCTCCACGCTCTATTTCCCGACCCGACTGACGGTCGTCGACAATCAGTTCGGCAACTATTCCATCTATTCATCCAAAGATCTGATGAAGATCATCAGGGATGAAGCTCAGAACCCCTACATCCGGCTCTTTCAGGAGCATTTCGTTCAGTCGATTGTGGGTGGCCAGCCGGATTTGATCGGCGTGTCGATTACGGCGACCTCGCAGATTATCCCCGGTCTGACACTCTGTCGATTGATTAAGGAAGCCGCTCCCAATATCCATCTGACCATTGGCGGCAGCATTTTCACCAGATTGGTCGATAACGTGCGCCGCTGCCCAAGCCTCTTCGAGCTGACCGACGATATCATCGTGTTCGAGGGCGAGACTGCGTTGCTCGAACTCGTCAATCAATTGGACGGGAAAAAAGATTTCAGCAAAGTTCCGAATCTGATCTATCGCCAGAACGGAAAGATTACGATTAACCAGCCGTTTTATTCTGAAAACATCAATCAGCTTCCGGCTCCCAACTATGACGGTTTCCCGCTCGGACTGTATTTGTCGCCGGAGCCGGTGCTGCCTGTGCAGTTTTCACGAGGCTGCTATTACAAGGATTGTGCATTCTGTGCCCTCACGCTGGATCATCAGAACTTCAGACAGAAAGAACCGGGACGGACCGTCGAGGAATTGGCCTGGCTCAAGCAGCGGTATGGAGCACAGCGGTTCTTCTTTACTGACGAGTGTGTGGCCCTCTCGCCGGCGAAACGGTTGTGCCAGCAGATCATCGAGAAGAAGTTAGATATCAAATGGACCTGTGAGATGCGCTTCGAGAAGCATCTGACCCGTGAACTTCTGTCGTCGATGCGGGATGCCGGGTGCCTGAAAATCGTGTTCGGGTTGGAGTCCTTCAATCAGCGCGTGATGGACTTCATGAAGAAGGGGATCAAGCAGGAATGGGTGCGCCGCATTGCCGATGATTGCATCGATCTGGGGATTGCGGTGCATTGCTACATCATTGTCGGGTTCCCGACCGAGAAGGAAGAAGAAGCCAGGGAGACGATGAATTTTATCGTGGAGAACGAGCGGCTGCATGGATTGTATGGATTCTCGTGTCAGCCGTGCCTCTTCGATTTGGAAAAAGAAGCGCCGATCATGAGCGACCCCGGCAGCTATGGCATCAGGCGGATCATGCGCCCGTCGGCGGAGGACTTGAGCCTGGGATTTTTCTATGAAGTGTCGGAAGGCATGACGCCGGACGAAGCGGAGCGTCTGTATCAGCATGTCTACGAAAAGGTCAGCGAAGTCGTGTGCGAGTTGCCGTTCAACTACTCGATGGCCGACGGACTGTTGTATATCGCACGGGCCAAAGCCCAGGAAGTGCGCGAGCCGCAGCCGGCTGGACTGTCATGAGCCTGTTTGCGACGGTGTCCCTGACTGTTCTCGATCGGTGTCATTCGTATTTTTCTCAAGGGTGTACAGAGTGATTGCTACGACGAATCCCACCATCGACCGGATTACGGGGAAGCTCAGCGATCAATCCCTGCTGTTTCGGTACACGATCAAACTCGTCCTGCTCGTCTCCTTCTCGGAATTGATCCTGTATCGGCTCGTGTCGCGATTAGGGATGCATCTGAGCAAGCTGGCCCAGGAGCATGAATGGATTATCCCGACCTTCACGGCTTTGACGCAGATCGGGCAATGGCTGCTCAATGTCGTGGCGATTCTGCTGTTTCTTGCTCTCAGTGTGGCGGCTATCAACCGGGTAACCAATCGTGGGTTTACGGGGTTGAACAGGATCGTGATTCCCTGTGTCGCGCTTCTATTGCTTCTTACCGTGGGGTTTTTGTTGGTTCCACCCGCTTTTCTGGGGTCGGCTATTTATAACCTCGTGGCGCTGGTCGCGTTGATCTGTCTGATGGTGGAGTACCTCTCCACCCACACCGAATGGTCACATCGCGCCATGGGCATTACCTATCTCCTCGGAGTTGGGGGCTGGTTGTATTATCAGATCGTGTCTACCATCTATAGTTTTATCGGTACGGTGGCGGCCCCGCCCTTGGTGTACGAGGCGCATCGTGGAGGTGAAGGACTATTGGTTTTGTCCAGTATCCTGGTGATGTGGGCCTATGGGCAGGGCGTCTCGGTTCTGACGCACAATCAGCGGCAACGCCGCCGCGCCATCTGGTTTTGGGCGACCTCCATATCCGTGTTTACGGTGATGCTGTTCTTAGATTACCTGCTCCATCAGTATGACCCTGGGATGGCCAGTAACATTCGTAAGGCGGCAGACGGCATTGGGTGGATTTTTCAGTTCGGCATGGGCTACACGTTTTTCCTTCCATTTGCGTTCTACCTGACAGGCTTGTTGTGCTGGTCATACACGGTCATTAAGTTACTCAACATGGGGCGGCTTGCCGGGTATGGCCTTGGATTGATGTTTATCGCGGGGTATGCGCTGCTGTATTCCAATCTGACGCTCATGGTGGTGCTCGGGGCCATGCTCTTGACCATGGACCGGCAGCGGCGCGATGCGACGGAATCGGCGCCGGCTACGAATGCTCCCATGGTCAGCAGACCGGATTCATTGGCGGGCGGGCATATCTAAAGACTTTTTTACTACAGGGAATCTATGAACGAACCAACAGCTTCCGCTCCTGAGCAAAGCCAGACGATTGTCGATCCTGGCGATCAGCCGCTGAGCCCCGACGAAGAAATCGCCGAGATTGAAAAACTCTTGGCGATCGAGCCTGACGATTTCCAGGCTCGCTGCCGTTTAGGCGAGCTCTATTTCAGTAAAGGCCGGATGGATGATGCGCTTGTGGAGGTCAAGAAATCGATTGAGATGGCAGAAGGGCTCCGCGCCGAGATGAATCGGTCGCTCGCGATGTACTATTCGAATTTGGGCACGATCTATGCGACGAAGGCTATGACAGATGAAGCGGAAACCGAGTTCAAGCACGCGCTCGACGTGTTTCCCCACGATGTCCTGGCGCTCTTCAATCTTGGGCGGGTCTATGCCGATAAAAAAAAGTTCATGGAAGCCAAGGGGTATTACGAGCGCCTCGTGGAAATTACACCGGACGATCCCATGACTTGGTACAATCTCGCCGGGGTCTATGTCGAACTCGATAATCCCCAGGTATCGGACTACAATACCATCGACATGGCCATTCAATGCTATGTCCGTACCCTCGAATTAGATCCGAAGCATCTGGAGGGCAGTTTCAAGCTGATGGAGCTGGCGTTGAATCATAAGAAGATGGATCTCGCCATCAAGGTCATGGAAGAGGCCGTCGAGCAGAATCCCGAGGAGCCGCTGGCCTACTATAACTTGATCAGCGTCTACGATAAGGCGAAGATGTTCGAGCAGGCCGAGCAGGCGAGGAAACGGTTGAAAGACCGGTTTTCCAAACGAGCGAAAGACAGCAGCGCATCCTGATTGCCCCAACCATACGGGAGGTACACACCATGTTTGGGAGTCTTGGTATTACAGAGTTGATCCTGATTCTTGTCATCGTGCTGGTCATCTTCGGCGCGGGAAAATTGCCGCAGCTCGGTGAGGGGATCGGCAAGGCGATTAAGGGCTTTAAAAAGTCCGTGCATGAGGCGGACGCGATTGAAGCCGAAGCCCAAGCGGCCCAGCAGAACATGGCCGACGCTCCGCAGCAAGCGGTTCCGCAACCCACGGTGCAAGCATCGATTCCCGCGGAACAGACGGCCGCGCCGGTTCATTCAGCTTCACGCGGCTAACCAGCCGGGATAGGGCGACAGGCATATGGAAGTTGAGCTTCAGCTCGCGACCGGCTATATCGAGACCTTCGCAGGCAACGGCAAGGCCCGGAGCACCGGCGACGGTAAACGGGCGGTCAAGTCCGGGATTCCACTGCCGCATCATGCCGCGCTCGACAAGGACGAGACCTGGTTCTATTTTGCCGAGTCCGGGTCTGATCGTATCCGGCGGGTCAATCTCCGGGAAGGCACGCTCCATAATTTCGCCGGCATCGGCGAAACCTGCTATAGCGGAGACGAAGGCCTCTGTGGGGAAGCCGGGCTCTATCTGCCGCTCGACGTCGCCTTCGACTCCCACAACGACCTCTACATCTGCGATTCCGGCAGTAACCGTATCAGGAAAGTGGACCGGGAGACCGGTATCATCACCACGATCATCGGCACCGGGCAACATGGGTTCAATGGAGATGGTCCGGCCCTTGAGGTCAATCTCACCTGGCCGGCCGCCATCGCCTTCGATCCCAACGACGTGATGTATATCGCCGATACCCAGGCTCACAAAATCCGTCGCTACGATCCTCTGACTGGCATGGTCACAACTGTCGCCTGGACTTGGACGGCAGAGGATGAGGCCCGTGAACAGCCGCTCGTGGCGCGGAATCTGGTGGTACTCTCTGGCGATGCCATCGGCATTGACTTCAGCGATGACCATGGCTGGCTCATGCCGGTCTGTTCAGACGGACTGGACATGTCGATGTATCTTGACGATGGAAAGCCCGCGCTCGAAGCCCGTATCTACGATGTCGTTGGGATCACGGTGAATGGGAAAGGCGATATTATTTTTGTCGACAAAGGCAGTAATCGTGTGCGCAGCATCGATCACCGTAGCGGCATTATCTCGACCGTGGCTGGTGTCTGCCGGTATGGCTATGACGGTGACGACAAGCAGGCGATCAGAGCCATGCTCCATGCGCCGGAAGCCGTGGTGGTCGATCAACAGGATAATCTCTACATCTCCGATACGATGAATCATCGCGTGCGTAAGGTAGACGTTGAGACCGGCCTGATCACGACGGTGGCAGGCAACGGGGATAGCGGCTATGAAGACAAGAATATGGGTGGCTGCGGCGCAGCTCGTTTCGTCGCGAAAGAGTCGGCAGGGACAGTGAAACATGGAGACGGACTCCTCGGGGTGGATGCCGTCGTCAATTCTCCAGTCGGACTCTCACTAGACTCCCACGGCTATCTCTACATCTGCGAACGGGGCGAAAACAAAATTCGCCGGGTGAAACTCTGGTAGCGATTCGCCTGTAGTCAGGCTTGTCTCGCTCTGGCTGTGTGAGAGCCTGAGCCCAGCACGATGTGCTCCGGTTACCCGAGGGCTTTGCATAGTGCGTACGATGACGAAGATGTCTTCCCGCCCGGTCCTGCTCTTGTTCCTCTTTATATTGGTTGTGTCCGGCGTCTTGGTCGGCTTCGGTGTACCCCTCGTCAGTTCCGAGGGGATGATTATTCGTGCGCGCCTTGTCGAGGGGCCGTTGCCGACGGAGCCCGAGGATGCCGCCTGGGCCAAGGTCTCGCCGATGACACTTCCGTTGAGCGGTCAGGTCATTACCAGGCCGGTCTGGCCGGAGCCGACCGCGCGAGCTTTGACGGTGCGATCGGTCCACAACGGCGACGAGATCGCGTTTCTGCTTGAATGGCAGGACAACACCAAGAACGACCGTCTGACGCCGGGGACTTTTCGCGACGGCGTTGCAATCGGACTGCCGCTTGGCGATGCTCCCGCGTTTTTCTGCATGGGTCAACTCGATCACTACATCAATATTTGGCATTGGAAGGCCGACTGGCAGAGCGACATCGATCGCCGGGCTGCCAAGACTTCTGAGAAGGCTCGCGATGGTGTGCGGACCTTTGAAGTCATCCCTCGCCGGGTCTCTTCAGTCGAGGACCTCATCGGCGGTGGCTTTAGCACTCTGACGACCAAAGAAAAGCAGGGCCGTGTTCAGGGGAAGGCTGCGTGGAAAGATGGAGTGTGGTATGTCGTCATGCGCAGACCTTTGGTGAGTGAAGAGCAAGAGAACGAGGCCAAGCTGATTCCAGGCAGGGTACAAACCGTGTCGTTTGCTGTGTGGAACGGGGAGAATAAAGAGCGGAACGGACAGAAAGCCGTTGCGCCCTGGTTTCAGCTTCTTATCGACCCAGTTGCGAAACTCTAGCAGGCTGCTGAAAAAGGCCGCCAGAGGCGTTCTCGACTCATCGAAATCCTCAACGTACCCCTGAGGGTACGCCTCCGGTTTCGATTCGCCTGCGGCCTTGCTGGACAGCCTTTTTGAGCAGCCTGCGGGAGTGTTTCTGATGAGAGGCGGATTCGTTGAAGGATGCTCGAAGCAGGTTAATCAGTGCTCAGACAAAGGCCCTTCGGAGTGGAAGGGCCTTTGTCTTATGTGTCAGCCTGTGCATGGGAGCCCTGGCCGGCTTCATGCCAGCGCTGGTGAGTGCGGTGGATCGGGAGCCGATGACTGCGGATGAAGCCTCGCGATTGGGAGAAGAATTCGGCGTGATTGTTGGAGATGTAGACGAAGCCATCAGAAAAGAATTGAATCTTGAACGAGCGCAGGGCGTCGCGGTGTTCGAAGTGATCGGAAGCTCGCGTGCCGACTATGCCGGCATTAAGGTCCGATCCATCATCAAGGAAATCGACAAGACTGAGATCAGAAACATGATTGAGTTTGGGCGAGCGATTAAACGAGGGATGAAACAATGTAACTTCACTGTCGGCACCTATGAGCCGGCCGACCCAGGCGATCCGGTCGGGTGGGGGGTGAATTTCCATTTCGTGGGATGTAAACGGGATTGAGAATGGCACGACTCAGCAGGTATGCACAGCACATTGCCGTAGGTGTCTTTTCCCTCTTCATCGTGGGTATCGTCGGCCTCTATCATGGCCTCGCCATGGCGCAGAAGGCAGAAGCTCAGACCGACTGGGTGGCGGAAATCGAAAAGATTTTTATTCGATCGGAGGACTGCAAACAGTGCCACGACCGGCACTATGAAGAGTGGAAGGGCGTGCGCGAGCAGACGCCTGATCTCAAGACCTTCGGCCGGGTCGATGCTGCGCTGTTGCACGGTACGTCGCTGGAGTCTCCTGTCTTTCGCACAGTGCTGGGCGTCTGGCTGCAAACTGGTCCGACAGCCGATGAGCGCCGCCGCTGTCTCTCCTGTCACGCACCGTCGATCACCGTGTTCCCGCAACATGCCGACAAGATTGTGGCCCAGGTGCTGTCCGGCAAACCACAAGTAGAGGGCATCGGCTGTGCCTCCTGCCATCTGATCAAGCAGGTCGAGCAGACACCGAACTCCCCGCCCTCGTTTAAGATCGAGCCGGGCAAGATGATCTATGGGCCCTATGCGAACCCGGAGGAAAACCTCGTCCATCCTACCACGCAATCCGAATTGTTCCGTGGCGCGAACTACTGCGCCTCCTGCCACTTCGATAAAGTGAAAGATGTGATGCAGAAAGATCTGCCTGGTGAGATCTTGCAGGGAACGATTTGTCAAGACTGCCACATGGAGCCCTCGACCGGCAGTTCCACATCGAGACGAGGCGCCATGACCCGCGCAATCGGGCGGCATTGGTTCCGCGGGGTGGTGGTTCCCGGCGCCCTCATCAAGAATCGAAATCTACAGGCCGAGTGGATGCCCCGTCTGGATCTTGAGGCCAGCAAGTCGGCCTCTGCGGTGGAGGGGACGGCGCTGGTGAGAATCGGCAGCCTCCCTCACAGTTTTCCCGACGGCGATCCGGTGCTCAAACAATTTTATCTGGTCATTACGGTCAAGGATGCGCAGGGCAAGGTGCTGAAGGAAGAGACCAAGCAGTTTGGTTTGCCCTACGACAAAATTCTCCGGGGCCCAATTCCCGATCCCTTCATCAAGGGGGGCCATACGCGAAAAGTCCCGTTCTCCCTTGCGATCCCGTCTGGATCGACTGCCGCGTCGATTGAAGCCGTGCTGAACTATGCGTTGATTCCGACACCAGAACCGAGGCTCAAGGAGAAGTATCTCGCTACTTTGGCGACAGAGAAAGAGCGGGAGAGCGCGAAGAAGATTTTCAATGAGTATACGCAGCCCCGACTCTTGACGTACCGGGCCAAATCACTTTAGCAAGGTGCTGAAAAAGTGGGAGGAGAGCGGCCAGGTGCCCTTCTTGCTCGCAGAACGCGCACGATGAAACTGTGCTCGTTCGATGCGCGCAGTAAAGGGCAGCCTTGGCCAGTCCCCTAGAGAGAGGTAGAGAGAATTGGAAGGGCCTTGCTGGACAGCCTTTTTGAGCATCCTGCTCGATATTCTTGACGCAGAAGGATGAGATGATGGTACGAGGATCGATTGGTGTGAAGATCGGAATCGGTGCGACGATCATAGTGGTGGCGTTGTGTCTTGCTCCCTGGTTCGACCGCGGCGCCTTTGCGGAAGAAGTCGCGCTGTCGCAGAGCACCATCGAACAGGCTTTTCCAACATCCAGTAAGTGCAAACGTTGCCATGAGCGCGTGTTTGAAGAGTGGGAAACCTCTCCACTCTCGCGCTCGATCCATTCCCCGGCCTTTCGCGCCTCGCTCGATGTCTTTTTGTCTTCCCCGGCAGGAAAAGACAAAGCCCTGTGCTTTCGCTGCCATGCGCCGCACGTACGCGAATTCCCCAATCAAGTCCAACTCTTTATCAATCAGGCCAAGACCGGTGATCCGTCGCTGGACGGGGTGGCCTGCGCGCAATGCCATTTGATCAAACATGTCGATCGGACAAAACAGCCGCCGGAGCCCAAGTACGAACTCGGGAGCAAGACGGTCTATGGTCCGTATAAGGATTCTGTTCAGAACCGGGCGCACCAATCGATGGAGCTGGGGCTGTTTCAAAAGTCCGATCTCTGTCTCAATTGCCACCAGTCGGTCCCTTCCGCTGCCGCCTTAGGCAAGACGAACGATCTGCTGGGCAACTGGGATCAGAGCAAGGCGGTGAAGTTCGGCAAAGAGTGCCAGGCCTGCCACATGCCGGAGCAAGTCGGCGAGTCGGCCAATGGGGAGAAGAAACGGAAAACCGCCAACCATACCTTCCCCGGTCGAATCGGCACGCTTCGCCAAGAAGCAGCCAAGCTGGATGTCAAAACAAAAATCGAGGGTGAGAAAACGACGGTCACGGTGAGGGTACAGAGTCTCGTTCCGCACAATCTGCCGGCCACCCATCCGGCCTGGGCAACGGTGGTGCTGGATCTGGATATCAAGGGGAAGAATCTGAAGACCGTCTTTACCGACAAGCGGGTCTACGGCAGAGTCTATCAGGACGCCAAGGGCCAGAAGACGAGCTTCGACTTTGAAGCGGTGAAGGTTCTTGAGGATACGGTCTTGAAGCCGGAAGAACTGCGAATCGAGACCTTTACCTTCCCCACGCCGAACGATACCAAGACGTTCGATATTGAGCTGACCCTCAATTACGCACCCATTACAGGCCCTGCCCCATTCCTCCAGCGTGTCGAAGCCGAGTCCTCCAAGGGATCGCAAGACCCAGTCTTCCAGCCGATCGAGATCGTCAAGTACGTGGAGAATGTCCCCATCAGCAAGTAAAGGGTGAGGGGTTAGGCGTAAGGGGGTAAAAGTGCCTCGACGCTTGAGGGGAAATGGCTACGAGCCCGCTATTCGAAGACAATGCTGGAGCCGGGCGACTTCATCTTAAAGATCTGAACCGCGTTGTACATGCCCTTGGCTGGGTGGTTGAGGATGAGGCGTGAATTGGTAATGTGGGTGTCGAGCAACTCGTATTGCCCACCGCTGAAATAGATATCGCAATCGTCGATCGCACAGTTCTTGTAGACGTGGTTATCGAGCGATAGCTTCGCCTTGCTGAACTGCTGTCCCTCCACCAAAATATAATCCGGCGCCACGCCCACGAGCACTTCCTCCGCCGCGCACTATAACAAGTCTCTTTTTGAACCGCAAACGGGACAAGAGGTGTGTCTGGTTCATCTTGTTTGTGTGGTGTATTTCGTTTCTTTCGTCCATTGAACCAAAAGAACCAAAGAAACCAGATCAACCGTCTGCACCTCGCCCCTGGCATCTTACGCTCCCTAAAAAGACGGAGTGATTTCTACTGAAGAACAGAGTATCATGGGCCACAACTAGACGTCGGAGTCACAGAAGCAGCCCTCTGAGTGATTGCGTGGAGAACGACACAACCAGGCGAGGCATGAACATCCACAACGCAACAGCCGTGATGCTGTGTCTCGCCACCCTCACCACCGGCGCCTGTGTAACGCGGAGCACCTACGACAAAGCCATCGACGATCTCGAAGCGACACATGCCGAACTCTCCAGCACCAGAACCCAATCGCAGCTGCTCACGGAACAAATCAGCGAACTCCAACAACACAAGTTCGACATCGCAAGGAAGATGGAGGCCACCTCGTCCGCATTCCGACAAGTCACGCAGCAGATGGAATCCGAGCGCGCCGCCTTGCAAAAACGGCTGAGCACACTCAAGAGCACGATCAGGCAGCAGATCGCCCAACAGAACAGCCTGCGGTACGCCCTCCAACGTGAAAACGAAGCGCAGCCCGCGCTGCAATCAATCGTTGAACAGTATAAGTCCAAATTGGGTGAGGCAGCCGGATCCGGAACCCCACCATCCACTTCGCCAATCGAACGCACCGACCAACCGGCCGAGACAGCCCTTGCCACGCCAGGACAAGTTACAGCTCAAACAGATCCTGCTCCCAAGCCGACCGTGACGACACCGGCAGCACCAGCAGATCCGACCTCGGCAAACCCGACACCGCAGCCGGAAAACATGCAGACCTCCGAAACAGTCGACGAGGGTTGGCTGTCCGTGCTCAAGGGATGGGTCATCTCCCTCGTGCGATCGATCTTCTCCTAGCAGGATGATGGGAAATCCCGCCAGCATCGATCAGCTGGTTTAATTTGGTCTATCTCGTTTATCTGGTCTATCTGGTTTGTTTGGTTTTTCTGGTTCAAGGAACGAGACCAACAAGAGAGACCAAATAGACGAGACCGACCTTCCTGGCTCAGCCTCGGCGGATATCTCGCTCCTCCTGTCACGTCCGCGAAAGCCAAAGGCATTCCTGTAGAAGGTGATTGGTCGGATGAAAAGGGAGAGAGGAAGGGATGCCTCCCAGCCTCCTTACGATTCACATTGTTCGGGGATTGACGCTATGTCAGATGTGACATATGACCTTTGGGAGATCGAAATGGAACGGTGACGAAGAGAACAGGGAATGCGAAAAGGAGTCATGAGCAAAGGGATGAAGGAAAAACTGGAAGCCGTCGGATGGGTTGTCGGGTCCGTGAAGGAGTTTCTCGGGTTGTCTGAAGCGGATGCGGTTCTCATCGCAGTGAAGCTGGTGCTCAGTCGGAGTCTCCGGGAGCGACGGAATAAACAGGGCCTCTCGCAAGTTCAGCTCGCTGAACGACTCCAATCCAGCCAATCCCGAGTGGCGAAAATGGAAGCCGGCGATCCATCAGTGTCGATGGACCTCCTGGTCAGTTCCCTTTTACTCCGTGGGGCCAGTTCCACCGATCTTGCCAACGCCATTAAGGGCGGAGAAAAGAAAGCAGGTCCTCGCGCCGCATAGGGGAGTCGCCCGCCAGCGGCCCGGTCTCTCTGGTCCGTCTGGTTCATCTGGTCTATATTGAGAGTCTCGCTTCTGGTCTGGCGGAAGTTCACGTGGAGTTGGTGCTGATTCATCCCTTCCGAGAGGGTAATGGCAGAGTTGCGAGAATCCTGGCTGTGCTGATGGGATTGCCAGCGGGATTGCCAGCGGGATTGCCAGCGGGATTGCCAGCCTTGTACTTTGACAAACTATCAGGTCGAAAGCGTCAGAAATACTTTGCTGCGGTGCAAGCTGGCTTGGACCACAATTACAAACCGATGGCAAAACTATTTACTGTGGTGATCGAGAGGACTTTGCAGATTCACGGGACCTAATGCGGCGAGGGGTTCTGAGCCCCGCGCTCAGGTCGGATGAGGCGAGTTTGACGCCTTCAATGTCCGTGGAGGTGTAGACGGTCATCTGAAACATGGCACGGCGCTTGGCAGGGTCGGCGAGGTAAGGATTGGTTTTGTTCAGAGTCTGTTTGAACATGGGCACAGTATAGCATGGTCTGTTCCCTGCGTCTGCGCTCATACCTATTCGGTTCCGGTTCACTTGCGCTGATCTCCAGGCGGGGCGTAGGCTGTTACTAGGGAGTGCTGAGAGTTGAGTGCTGGGTGCTGAGTAGAGATGCATGGGTCAAGGCTAAGTGTGGGGGCTCGTGATGTGGCTCCTGGTTCTGATGATGCTCCTTGCTGCGCCAGCTTCCGCGGAAGATCTCGGCGAGCTGAGCGCGAATCCGTTCACCCCTGCTTCCACGTCCAATTCCTACGGAGCTGGAAGCCCCTTCAAGCCGGACGGCCTGAACAATCCCTTCAGTCCCTACGGCAGTCCCTTCAGCAATCAATCGGCAACGAATCCCTATGCGACTGACGCCCCAAGGCTCTACGATCAGCAGGGGAACTATCGCGGCAAGCTGAGCGCGAACCCATATGATCCTGATTCGACCAGTAACCCCTACGGCCGCTACGGCTCTCCGTATTCGCCGGACTCGATCAACAATCTCTTCGGCGCCGGGAATCCCTACAACCCCAGTAGTCCCACGAATCCCTACGGCCGCGGCTTGCGAATTGAAGGGAAGTGACCCGCCAGCTTCCCGCGCACGGTGACGTGAGCCGTATCTCGTCGTTCGTGAAGCGTCGCTTGCTTCTCTCTTCATGGTGGGGGCTGATTGATCTCCCGCTGTGCCCAACTTTCTCAACCGCCCTACCCTCCGACTGCTTCGCAATCGATTTCCCAGACGTGCCAATAGCCCGAGCGAGGACATTCCAATTCTCTATATCTCTCTTTAGGGGAGTGGCCAAGGCTACCCTTTACTGCGCGCAAGAAGGGCACCTGGCCACTCCCCTCCAACCCTTCTGAGGCCGCGCGGTCCGCGAGCACAGAAGACCCTTCCAGGCTGCCTCCGTGATCCTCTTTCCACTTTCTATCGGGAGGATGCCCGCTGTCGGTTCTACTGCACCCGTCGAACGAGGCCGTTCCGATTATTCACCTTCTCTAGAGAGAGCAGGCAAACTGTCCTTCACTGCGCGCATCGAGCGACCACCGCTTTATCGTGGGGGCTCCGCGAGCAAGAAGGATGGTTGCCTGCTCCCTCGTCTTTTTTCACCTTGATCCCTTCCGCTCACCCGTATAGAATGGCGCAACTTTTCAGGTAGTTAGCTGCAAGACTAACCCTGCACCACCCTACGGTTTCCCCCCCACACGTACGTTTGATGGGTTGAAGCCACGAGGAACCGTGTGACATAAAGAGCCTTTGAACTCATTGGGAGGAGAGCACTGTGAGCGACTC
>JBDSDL010000179.1:0-20116 GCA_039920585.1 Nitrospiraceae bacterium
TGCTTCGGGGTTCTGAACGGGATGTCGACCCACAGCATCGCGAGGCCGTATTACGCGAAGCTCGCGACACGGTTGAACTGTTCAAAGTGGCGGAGCTGCAAGACTACTTTCAGGATGATTGCGTACAAGCCGCGAGGTCCAAGGCCACGGGTCTGGAACAGGTTTCTAAGACCGCGGCCGTGATTTATCCCATCATGTTGCAGGACCGTTTGGAAATCCTGGTGAGTCTGCCTTCGGGCATGGTGAGAAAGACTGTTCCAGTCGGTGCTGAGGCCTTGACGGAGGAAATCCGTGCATTTCGAACCTTCCTGGAGAAACGTAGTACTCGGCAATATCTTTCCCATGCGAAGACGTTGTACGGGTGGTTAATCCAGCCGATTGAGCCGCTGTGGGCAGATGCCGGGATCGACACTCTGGTCATCGTACCTGACGGGGCGCTTCGGACGATTCCATTGGCTGCGCTGCATGACGGCACGCAATTTCTCATCAAGAAATATGCGGTGGCGACAACACCTGGCGTCACGCTCACGGATCCTCGGCCGTTGGATCGCAAAGGTATCAAACTGCTCTCTGTAGGCATCACCGAGGCCGTGCAGGATTTTCCGCCGCTGCCCCATGTTGCACGTGAACTGGAGACTATTCATGGACTGTTTGGCGGCACTAGTCTTCTGAACAAACAATTTATGATGTCTCGGGTGGAGGAAGAACTGAAAACGCATCCGTACTCGATCATGCATATCGCGTCTCATGGGCAATTCCAGAGCGACAGCAATGAGACGTTTTTACTTGCCTACGACGGGAAGATGACGATGGACCGGCTGGAAGAGTATGTGGGCATGCTTCGTTTTCGAGAAGAGCCCTTGGCACTGATCACCCTGAGCGCGTGCGAGACCGCTGCGGGGGACGACAGGGCCGCGCTCGGTTTGGCCGGTGTGGCGATCAAGGCGGGGGCACGGAGCGCGTTGGCTTCGCTGTGGTTTCTTGATGATCAGGCCTCCTCTCAGCTGGTCACCGAGTTTTATCAACAACTGCATGACGATTCCGTGGCTTCCACAGCGATGGCGCTCCAGCGGGCGCAAATCAAATTTCTTGAACATCCTGAGTACAATCACCCCGCCTACTGGGCGGCATTCTTGTTGCTCAATAATTGGCTTTAGTCTACGCTCTCGCCGTGAGCACTTTCCTCAAGCTTGGCCAATCGCTTGTTGCTGTCAGCATTCTTGCGGGAGTGTTGGGCGCCCTCTCCGTCCTCGGCATCCGGAGCACCGCAATTCTTGAGCCTGTTGAATTAACCGTCTATGACTGGCTGATCCAATCTCGTCGAGGGTTGGAAGGGGCTGATCCACGCATTGTTCTGATTGCGGTCACCGAGCAGGATATTTTACGTCAAGGACGCTGGCCGATTACTGATGCAATCCTGGCTGAGGCGTTGGAGCGGCTCATGCGGTTCCAGCCGCGCGCGATCGGGCTCGATATCTATCGTGATATTCCTGTCGATCCCGGTCACACAGACCTGAACAGGGTCTTCGCCGAACATCCCCAGATCATTACTGTGACAAAGTTGGGTGGTGGCACGGTAGCCGGTATTCCTCCTCCTCCGGCGCTGGCTGGGACCGAGCAAGTTGCGTTCAACGATATCCTCATCGATTCCGACGGAATTGTTCGTCGTGGTTTGCTATTCCAAGAGGCCGGAGAGCAAACCGCGTATGCTTTCGCGCTTCGACTGGCGTTACTGTTTCTTGCTGAGGAGGGGGTTGGCGCGCAGCCAGACCCTGACGATCCTGAGCAACTTCGCCTGGGGCCCACCACTCTCCGGCGATTTGGGCCTTACGACGGTGGATATGTTCGAGCTGACGCCGGCGGGTATCAAATATTGGTGGATTTTTACCGAGGACATAGTCAGCCACGCTCATTCTCATTGACCGATTTGCTCACCGGTCAAGTCCCTCCTGAGGCGATTAGGAACAAGATCGTCCTTTTTGGTGTTACGGCTGAGAGCGTTCCCGATCTGTTCCATACACCGTTCAGTTCAGGGAATGACACCGGACGGATGATTCCAGGAGTTGCTGTTCATGCCCACATCATCAGTCAGTTTCTCGGCGCCGCGTTGGAAGGGCGTCGCCCGATTGCCACGCCAAGTGAATCCCAGGAGTGGATGTGGACGATCCTGTGGGGAGTGTTAGGCGCCGTTCTTGGCGCGTGGACGCGTTCTCCATGGCGGCTTGCGCTGGGTGCGGCGGGCGGGCTGTTGATCCTTGGCATCAGCGTGGTCGTTGCGTTTGTTCAGGGATGGTGGATCCCACTCGTGCCGCCATCCTTGGCTTGGTTTCTCGCTGTGTCCGTCGTTACGGCTTCGGTGTTGAGCCGGGAGCGTAAGGAGCGCGCCCTTCTGATGCACCTGTTTTCCAAACACGTGTCTGGGGAAGTGGCTGAAGCAGTCTGGCGGCAGCGCGAGCAGTTTCTGAAAGATGGGCGCCCTCGGTCGCAACAGTTAGTCGCGACTGTCTTTTTTTCCGACTTTAAGGGTTATACAGCCGCTTCAGAAAAAATGACTCCTGAAGCTCTGATGGACTGGGTCAATGCGTATTTGGATGTCATGGCGGGGCTGGTGATCAAGCATAGAGGTGTCATTGATGATTACGCAGGAGATGCGATCAAGGCAAATTTCGGAGTGCCACTTCCGCGAAACTCCGAGGAAGAGATCGCCCAGGATGCGGTGCATGCCGTGACGTGTGCTCTCGCCATGGAGCAGGAGATGCACCGGCTCAACTTGCGACATGAACAGGCTGGTCTCGCGACGATCGGGATGCGGATTGGCATTCATACTGGTCAGGTTGTTGCTGGAAGTGTCGGCACTTCAGAGCGCCTTAAATACACGACGGTGGGTGATGCGGTGAATACGGCGGCAAGACTAGAAAGCTTGGATCGGGATATTGTTCAGGAGACGCCGGGTCGGCGATTGTGCCGGATCTTAATCGACGAGAGCACGAAGCGTTATCTTGGGGATCGCTTCGTGCTCGATCGGATCGGAGAGGTCAGCGTCAAAGGCAAAGAACAAACTCTGATGGTCTACAGGGTCATCGGTCACGCGCAAAAGGAAACAGCTCCTCAGCAGTAACCCCACCAACTCACGGTCGTTAATTGCCTGCTCCGGTCTTCACCCGGCCTTTCTATCTTGAAAAGCGAGATCATAGCTTCCAACTTCTGGCAAGTCGGCTTGATCCAACAATTCGACCCGGTGTTTTCGTAAACTCATATCGGACGGCGCCGATTCGATCAACTCTGAAATGGCCATCACGGCGTCATACCAAAGCCCATCTGCCGCAAATCGATACAAGGCATCGGTCGTGGGAGCCGCTGCTAGGAATGCAGGGTTCATGTCGGTACGTTCGACTCGCTCGATGGTGCCCACCGCAATGATATCTTTGGACCGACGCTTAGGGTCGAGGACGAGGGCGATGGACCAGGTGTAGCGCTCACCAGGAATCAGTTTTACTCCATAATCTGAGAGGCGCACCCGCTGTATTCCGGCCTTTACTGGCACTGGCAACGGCTTTTCCAGTAGGGGGGCATCGCCTTTTTCAAGCGTCAGGGTCAATTCTACGGGATTGGCCACTACGTCGGAGGCAAACCAATAGAGATCTGGTTGTTCACGTACGGTCAGGCCGGTATGAGCAGGGGCAAGCACCGACAGAACCGGGACAGATTTGTTTGTCCCGCGAGTTCCTCCTCCCACCCGTCGCCCAGCCGAAGGGGCGCCGAGGCCGCGAGGCGGTTGATAGAAGAGAGTTTTCGTCATCTGTCCAGGTTGTGCACTTTGCCCCTTGACCTCTTTCGCAAGCGATGAGGGGGCGGCTGAATTTTCCTCTGCCGTCACCACAAGCGGGAGGCTCATCAAAAACCCGATCATGAAACCCCACCTCAGTAGTGTTGTTCGTCTCATCGAGGCACCTCCTAGTTTTGCGCTACCGTTGCTATCCAGCACAAAGTATTGAATACATCTGACAGGGCCGATACGCACCATGATCGAAAATCCAGTGATGACGGCTCCGGCGCGTGGGCGTTCTAGCAGGAGTCTAAAATTCCTGCTCGCGGCGTTCTCGTGTCGGACTCAGGAACCGTGAAGCGTGAACGTGACTGATATGCGACCGCATTGATCGATTTCAGTGTGCGATGTGTGGCACATGCTGTTGGACTGTTATCGTTCCAGAAAGAACTTCCGGGATGGCCCCTTCAGGTGTCGGAAAAACAGGTGTCGGAAAAACCATGCGAGCCAAGAGGCCTGTCCTGGTCGTGGTCTTGGTTTTGTGCATGATCCGTTTGAGATGTTCTTTGACGGTGTATTCGCTCAGGTTGATCCGATTCGCGATTTCTTTATTGGTAAATCCAAGCATGAGATAAATGATGACCATTTGCTCGCGTTCGGTGAGGTGATAGCGGTGCTGGACATTGGCATCTGGACATTCGAGCTTCTGTTGATTCAGCTCTTCCACGATGACGAGGAATCTGCTATTCCGCGGGAGGGGTTCATCGGGAATACAGAAACCACGGAGGATGAGCCGATGATCGTGAGCAAAACAGAGCCGTTCCACTTGGATGGACTCGCAATCCTTGGGATGATCGCAGTGCATTAAACGAACGATGAGGTCGCGGACTACGGAATGGATCTCTTCGGGAATGAGACAGGCGCCGTTCTCTCTGGTCGATAGGGGCTGGAGTCGTCGGGTAAATGCCTGGGCTTCGCTGTTCATGAACAACAGCTGTCCCGTGCTTGTGAAGAGAATGATGCCGGTAGCGCCTTGTTGCTTCAGGCTCTGTACCTGCTTTTGCGCAGTGACTGGCCGGGCTACTTTTTCTGTCGCGATGATCGACATACGCCCACAATCTTGCTAGGTGTTGTTCATAATGCACGCATTGTGTTTGTGAAGTCAAATCGCGTGGTTCAGGTTCCTCTGCCACGGCTCTGTCCCGTAGTAAAGCAAGTAGTAGGCCTGAGTGTTGCCGCGCTGACGATGGATTGGCAAAAAGCTCTAAACGACAGGACTGGGTGGATGTTTGGCATGTTCGCGCTAGCGTTCTTCCGCATAGTGGGTGGCCCAATAGACATTATGTCTGAATCTAAAAGAATTCCGGCTGAATCGGATCTGATTCTTCTGCGCCGCATACGCCGGGGAAGGAGCTTTGAGTTCTGAGTTAGGAGTTCTGAGTTGTCCGGAAATAACTCAGAACCCAGAACTCAGCACTCAGAGCTTCTTTGCCAGGCTCGCGTTCGTTTATTGCTGCGGGGGCTGTTCGCGCATGGTGCGGCAGAAGAGTTCGGTCAGCGCGGGATCGAAAGCGGTGCCGGCTTGCTGTTCGATCTGTTGCAGGGCTTCGTTGATCGGGAGGGATGTTCGTTCAGGTTTTTCGGCGGTCAGGTCGTCAAACACTTGGGCAATGCCGACAATGCGAGCGAGCAAGGGCGTGCGTTCTTCTCGTAATCCAAATGGGTAGCCCGTTCCGTCCCATCGCTCGTGATGGAGGGCGATAATCTGTACGGCGTCGGCTGGTAATCCCATCGCGCGGCCCATCCTGGCGCCGAGGTCGGGGCGATGGATCTGTTGGTCGGACTCCATGCTCAGCACATGACTGTCTGCGATGCTAATTAAATCGAGATCGTGCACGAGCGCGCCGAGCGCGAGCGACTGCTGTTCGGCGAGAGGAAGGTTGAGTCGATTGGCGACCAGCGTCGCATAGAAGCTGACACGGTTTCCGTGATTGAGCAGATGGCGACTCTTGGCTTCTAAGAGGTCGGAGATCAGAGGAACCAAGGGCGATGTCTCATCGCGCTGCGATGCGGAGAGTGATCCTGTGCGATGCATGGTGGTGTAGTCGTTGAGGAGAGCGTGCCATGATTTGCTGCAAGCCGGCTCGGGATCCCAGAGTGTCGACGAGTTGACGAGGAGCGGGCGCAGTTGATCGAGGCGCAGTTTCTTCTGAGCAGTTTGCAAGGAGATGGTCAATAATTCTGAGGCATTAAACGGTTTCAGTAGGAAGCCGGCCGCGCCGTGGCGTATGCAGTCCATCGCTGATTGTAGACTGCCGTAGGCCGTGACCATGATGACTTCGGTTTCGGCGTGCGTGCGCTTGATGTCATGTAAGAGATCCGATCCGGAACGATCGGGTAATTTCAAATCCAACGTGACGAGATCGACACCATGGTTATCGAGGACGGCTAGGGCTACGCGTGCATTCTCTGCGGTAAGAATGTGGAAGTTCTGCCTGAGGATCTGTGTGAGGGCTGCGCGCGGGGCGGCTTCATCGTCGATGATCAGAACTGTCGGTTTCGGGGTGGTGATGTCGGGGACGAGAGTTGAAGCCATAGGGGTTCTTGTATCTCTATCCCCTCTGCCGGTCAAGGAAATCACGTGAATACACGGTTTTGGACCAGGCTGGTCTCTTTTGTTTATCTGGTTTGTCTCGTTTGTTTGGTTGAACCAGACAGACCAGATGAACCAGATCAACCCTCGCGCGTCTTGCGCAGCTATTTTGTGGGCTAGGTTTCTTTCTCTCAACTTGGGTATAATTGCCCCCGATCGCTCTATCACAAGAGGAGTACCCATGGCTGAAAAAGACGACAAGAAGCGTGCATTGGATCTGGCCCTGTCTCAAATTGAGAAGCAGTATGGGAAGGGGGCCATCATGAAGCTGGGAGGGGCCGATGCGCCGGTGGATATTCCGGCGATTTCGACCGGATCCCTCGGACTCGATATTGCCCTGGGCGTCGGCGGGCTTCCCCGTGGCCGGGTGGCCGAGATCTTTGGCCCCGAGTCCTCAGGCAAGACGACGTTGACGCTGCATGTGATTGCGGAAGCACAGAAGGCCGGTGGCACCGCTGCCTTTATCGATGCGGAACATGCGCTGGATTTGACCTATGCCAAGAAGCTGGGTGTGCAGGTGGACGATTTACTTGTGTCGCAACCCGATACCGGTGAACAGGCGTTGGAAATTGCCGAGACACTCGTTCGGAGCGGGGCAATCGATGTCATCGTGGTGGACTCTGTCGCCGCGCTTGTGCCGAGAGCCGAAATCGAAGGTGAAATGGGCGATGCGCATATGGGGCTGCAAGCGAGGCTCATGTCGCAGGCTCTTCGCAAATTGACGGCGGCCATTTCCAAGTCGCAGACGACCCTGATTTTTATCAATCAGATCAGGATGAAAATCGGCGTGATGTTCGGCAACCCGGAAACAACGACAGGCGGTAATGCGCTCAAGTTCTATTCGTCCGTGCGGTTGGATATCCGCCGCATTGAGTCGATCAAGGAAGGGCAGGAGGTGACCGGCAGCCGCGTGCGTGTGAAGGTGGTGAAGAACAAGATGGCGCCTCCCTTCAAGCAGGCGGAGTTCGACATCATGTTCGCGCAGGGCATTTCGAAAACTGGCGAGTTGGTCGATCTCGGGGTCGACAAGAAAGTAGTGGAGAAGTCCGGGGCTTGGTATTCCTATCAGGGCGAGCGGCTCGGGCAGGGACGCGATGCGGTGCGCGATATTCTTTTGAGTAACCAGCCGTTAGCCCGTGAGATTGAAGGAAAGCTTCGTGACTTGGCCGGTTTGCCGGGACGTACGCCTGAAAAGCCCTCTGCCGTGCCGGTGAAGGACGAGAAAAAGACCGAGGAGAAACGTGAGGAGCGACGCCCGCACAAAGTCGGCGTCTAAATAGGTCTATTTGGTTCATCTGGTTGGTTTCGTTCGACCAAAAAAACCAAACAGACCAGACAAACCAAACAACAATCTTGCTCAAGACTAGTGAGTAGGCGAGTTATAAGTAAGGCGGCGCCATCTCCCGATCAGTGGCTGCAACTGGCGGTGCGCGCGCTGGCCCGCAGCGATCGCACTACGGCGCAGATCGAGCGATTGCTCGAGACGAAGGGGGCGTCTCCCGCGCAGATACGAGCCGCAGTTCGACGGCTGAGAACATTGCGATATCTCGACGATGAGGCTTTCGCCGCACGTTGGGCCGATCGGCGGCTTGCCCGCATCCCAATGGGGCGTGTGCGCCTACAAGAAGAGTTGCTCGCCACCGGTTGTCCTGACCAGATTGTGCAGTCGACGCTCCGAGCCACCTATCGTAAGGTGAGTGAACGGGACCTGGCCGCCCAGGTAGTTGCGATAGCTGGACGGAACAACTCGGCGCAGACACCTGGCCGACTAGCGAGACTCTTGCGCCAGCGAGGATTTGACGAAGATACGATTGAGACAGTGATGGGACCGCTGATGCAGGAGGGGAGTTAGACTTTAGAAGCATGAAGAACAGCACTCAAGAATTGCGGCAAGCCTTCATTCGATATTTTGAACAGCATGGCCATCAGGCCGTGCCGAGTTCCGCCTTGATTCCCCAGGCCGATCCCACATTGCTCTTCACCAACGCTGGGATGAATCAGTTTAAGCGGATATTCCTCGGTGAGGACCAGCGCGCCTACAAGCGGGCGGTCACCGTGCAGAAGTGTCTCCGCGCCGGGGGCAAGCACAACGATCTGGAGAATGTCGGCTATACCAGACGCCACCATACGTTTTTTGAAATGTTGGGGAACTTTTCCTTCGGCGACTACTTTAAGGAAGACGCCATCCAGTTCGGCTGGGAGTTTTTGACTCAGACGGTCGGTTTGGCGAAGGAGCGCATGTGGGTGACGATCTTCCGCGAGGACGATGACGCGGACCAGCTATGGAAGAAGGTTGGAGTTCCTGCCTCACGGATCGTGCGGTGCGGCGAGAAGGATAACTTTTGGCAGATGGGAGATACCGGACCCTGTGGACCCTGTTCGGAACTGCATTTTGACCAGGGACCGTCGGTGCCGGGAGACGATCGGCCGAACGGCGAGGGCGATCGCGTCATCGAGATCTGGAATCTCGTCTTCATGCAGTTCAATCGGGATGCCGCAGGGACGTTGCATCCCTTGCCAAAGCCCAGCATCGATACGGGCATGGGATTGGAGCGGCTCGCGGCAGTGGCGCAAGGCGTCTACAGCAACTATGACAGCGATGTGTTCACGCCGTTGCTCACCGCCATGGCTGCTAGGGCGGGAGTTCGGTATGGGGAGCAGGACCAGACCGATCGGTCGATGCGTGTAGTAGCAGACCATCTTCGCGCGATCACGTTCTTGATGGCTGACGGCGTGTTGCCGTCGAACGAGGGGCGCGGCTATGTGCTGCGCCGGATTCTGCGCCGGGCTGCGCGTCATGGACGGCTGCTGGGCATCGTCGAGCCGTTCCTCCATGAATTGACGGCGGCGGTCGTGGGCCAGATGGGCCCGGTCTACTCAGAAGTTCGAAGCGCTGCTGCGACAATAGCTGAGGCGACGAGAGGCGAAGAAGAACGCTTTATCGCCACGCTCGATCAAGGTTTGCCGATTTTGAACGAGATGGTTTCGAAAGCGCGCTCGGCCGGGAGTCGGGTTCTGACTGGCCCTGACGTGTTCAAGCTCTACGATACCTATGGCTTCCCGATGGATTTGATGGGAGAGGCCTGCCGTGAGCAGGGGATGACGCTTGATGAGGCGGGGTTCGATCAGGCCATTGAGGAACAGAGGAATCGTGCGCGCAAGACCGGCGGGTTTGAACAGGAAACAGTTCGGCCTGCGGTTGCGGAACTGGCCGGGCGCGTCGGCGCAACGAAATTTATCGGCTATGATCGCCTGGAGAGTGAGAGTCTCGTGCAGGCGATTTTGAAGGGTGATCGGTTGGTCAAAGAAGCAGCGGAAGGGGATGAGGTTGAAATCGTTCTGGATGTGACGCCGTTTTATGCGGAAGGCGGTGGGCAGGTTGGCGACCGGGGCTTGTTAATGGGCCATGATGGGCAGGTTGAGATCAAGGAAACCACGAGACCGGCGCCGAGCGTAATTCTACACAAGGGGACCGTCACGAAAGGGCGGATTCGCGAGGGCGAGCAGCTGCGCATGACTGTCAATGCTACGACGCGGCAGGACGCCCAGCGAAACCATACCGCCACCCATTTGGTCCATGCCGCGTTACGCGACATGCTGGGTCCTCATGTCAAACAGTATGGCTCATTGGTTGGACCGAACCGGCTACGGTTTGACTTTGCCCACTTCAGGCCGTTGTCGTCCCGCGACATCGACGAGATTGAAATGGTTGTGAACAATGAGGTGCGGAAGAACGAGCGAGTTGCGACCGAGGTGATGAGTATTCAGGATGCAGTGGCCAAGGGCGCGCTGGCCTTCTTCGGAGATAAATATGGCGAGCATGTGCGGGTGGTGACTGTTGAATCCTTCAGCAAAGAACTCTGTGGCGGAACGCATTGCCGGCAGACGGGGGACATCGGTCTGTTCAGAATTGTGTCGGAGACAGGCGTCGCGGCTGGCGTGCGCCGTATCGAAGCGCAGACCGGCAGCGGGGCGCTTGCGCATATGAAGCAATTGGAAACTGATATTCGGGAACTTTCAAGCGTGCTCAAAGTCGGCCAGTCTGAGCTGGTGGCCAAAACACGCAAGGTTATGACGCAGCTGAAAGATACGGAACGTGAACTGGAAGAGGTGAAATTGAAAATGGCGGGAGGCTCAGCTGCCGAGGCCATGGCGAAAACCATCGCCGGTGTTCAGGTGCATGTGCAGCGAACCGATGGCTTGGATGTGAACGGCATGCGGGCGCTGGCCGATCAGTTGCGGGACAAGTTGAAGAGCGGTGTCGTGGCCCTCGGGGCCGCCAACGATGGCAAGGTCTCATTACTGGTTGTCGTCACAAAGGATCTGATTGCCCGATTGAAAGCGGGCGACCTCATCAAGGACATGGCGGCGGAAGTCGGCGGTACCGGCGGTGGCCGGCCCGAGATGGCGCAGGCTGGAGGGAAAGATCCGGCCAAGTTAGATGTGGCGTTAGAAAAGGTTTTTGGACTGGTCGAACGCATGTTGGAGCGGTACACTCATGGAGGGTAAACGGATTCTCGCGCTCGATTATGGGACTGTGCGGATCGGGGTGGCCTTGAGCGATGAGCTGGGGTGGACCGCCCAGCCTCTTGAGACGATCAATCGGCGAACATTGGATCGCGATATCGCCCATATCGCGTCCCTGGTCGGGACTCATGAGGTCGGACAAGTTCTATTGGGCTTTCCCATTCAATTGGATGGGCGCGAAGGGCCGGCGATTCAAGCGATGCGCGAGTTCCAGGCCCGGTTGGAGCAGGGAGTGCCGGTTCCGGTTATTCTGTGGGATGAGCGGTTGACGACGAAGGCGGCGGAAGATCTCTTGATCGCGGCCGATGTCAGCCGGAAAAAGCGGAAGGGTGTGGTGGATCGCATCGCCGCGTCTATTTTGCTCCAGAGTTATCTGGCGAGCCTTGAACCCGTATCGAAGTTGGGGCTGGCATTACAGGCGGATGAGTATTCTGACAGAGGAACGGTAGAACCACCCCATGAGCCTACGGATCATTCTCGGAAGTCTGCTGGTCGTAACGGCCGCACTTGGCGTCGCGGCCTATCAGACGATTCGCTGGGCTGAAGGCCCGGCTATTCCCACAGAAACGCATCCTCCCTCGAAAGTCGTCGTCATCCCGGATGGCTCGACGTTTCAACATGTCGCGATGCTGCTTGAGCGCGAAGGAGTGATCAAGAGCAGTTTTTTCTTCGTCCTTTTTGGAAAATCTCAATCTGCCGACCGGAAAGTTCATGCAGGTGAGTATGAGCTGAATCCCGGGATGACTCCGGCGGAGATCCTCGCGATGCTCCTCAATGGCCATGTGCTGCTCCATTCGCTGACGATTCCCGAAGGGCTCACCATCGTCCAAATCGCCGATGTGGCCTCTCAAGACGGTTTCACGGATCGCGCGGAGTTCCTCCGGCTTGTAAAAGATCGGGAGTTCATCGCCTCGCTTGGGATTAAGGCGGAGACGCTGGAAGGGTACCTCTATCCCGACACCTATAAATTTCCCCGTGGGGTCAAGACGCGAGAGGTATTGGTGGCCATGGTCGAGCAGCTGAAGCAGGTGGTCGGGCCGGATCTTTTCGCTCGGATGCAGGAACTCAAGATGACGCTGCACGAGGTGTTGACTCTCGCCTCTGTGATCGAAAAGGAAACCGGGTCTGGCAGCGAGCGGCCGGAGATTTCAGCGGTGTTTCACAATCGGCTGAAGAAGCGCATCCCGTTACAGAGCGATCCAACAGTCATTTATGGCTTGCCGGCATTCGACGGAAATTTACACAAGAAAGACCTATCGAGTCCCAGTCCCTATAATACCTATCGGGTGCAGGGGTTGCCGCCTGGACCGATTGCCAACCCAGGCATTCAGGCGATTCGCGCAACGCTCTATCCGTCCGATTCGCGTTCCTTGTATTTTGTCTCACGGAACGATGGCACGCATCAGTTTTCTGCGACGCTTATCGAGCACAACAAGGCGGTAGAGAAATATCAGAAGCGGCCCTTTCGTCGTGGGACGCATCCCCAGACATCAATCGTGCCAGGGGAAGGACTTCTTGCCCATAATGAAGGAGTATCGTGACTGATGTCTGAGTGGAATGTGCCGGATCTCATAGACCACACGATGCTCAAGCCGGACGCCACAAAGATGGATGTCTTGAAACTGTGCCAGGAAGCGAAGGAGTTTCGATTTTCCGTGATTTTTGTCCCGCCTTGCTATGTGGATGAAGCAGTGGACGCTGTTGCAGGCACGGCGATTCGAGTTGGCATTCCTATCGGGTTTCCCCTGGGTGGTCACACGACGAAGATCAAAGTCGCCGAAGCCGTTGAAGCAGTCTCACGCGGGGCCAAGGTGCTTGATATGGTGATCAATGTGAGCCGGCTCAAATCTGGCGACTACGATCTTGTCCGGAACGATATGGCTGATGTCGTGCAGGCCACTGTGGGGGTTGAGCACAAAGTGATTCTGGAGACCTGCTGTCTGACACGAGAAGAAAAGATTAGGGCCTGTCGTCTGGCGGTGGAAGCGGGGATGGACTACGTGAAGACTTCGACGGGATTTGCCGCCGCCGGTGCGACGGTTGAAGATGTGAGGCTCATGAAAGCCGCTGTAGCTGGTCGCGTCAAGGTGAAGGCCTCCGGCGGAATTAGAGACTGGAAGACTACGCTGGCCATGCTGGAGGCCGGTGCGGATCGGATCGGCACCAGCGCAAGTCTCGCGATCGTGGCCGAGTGGCGAATGCGGTAAGAACCTACCTTCTGGCTCGCGTTATTCATAAACGATTCTGCGGTAATAGCCGATGTTCAGGCGAGTAGCTAGAGGTGAAGACTTCCGGTCGGAAACACGGCTCTTTCCACTAGCAGCCCCGTGCCTCTCGCCTCTCGCTTCTGCTATAGTGCGCCCATGATTACTCGTGTCATTGTGCTGGTAATCGACGGACTCGGCGTCGGGGCTCTGCCTGATGCGGAGGAATACGGCGATGCCGGCTCTAATACCCTGTCTCATCTGGCCGATGCCGTTGGGGGACTCAACCTCCCCACGCTGGAAGCGCTTGGGCTTGGCCATATCGCGGAGATCAAAGGTGTGAGGACGATGGGGCAACCGGAAGGGTGCTTCGGTTGTCTTGGGTTTCGCTCGAAAGGTGTCGACTCCATAGCCGGTTATTGGGAAATGGCCGGTCATCTGATGGATGTTGCCGGGCCGCTGTATCCCAACGGGTTTCCTCCCGATATGGTTTCAGTTCTCGAACAGGCATTTGGCCGCAAGATCGTCGGGAATCGTTGCTCGTCTGGAGTTGCCATGCTGCGTGAGTGTGAGGCTGAACATCTGTCGTCGGGCGCGCCGATCGTCTGGACGGATGGACGACGAACCTGTCATGTGGCAGCACATGAGAGTGCGATGCGCCGGGACGAGTTCTTTCAGCGCTGCCGTGCTGCGAGAAAATTACTCAAGGATCCCTGGGGCATGTGGCGTGTTTCAGCCCATCCGCTTTTGGGCGATGCCGGTGTGGTGAGGTTCGATCCGCACCCCCGTGAGTTTGTGATTGAACCTCCCGGGCCGACCATGTTCGATGTGCTCAATCGTGCCAGCCAGATCCTGATCGGGATGGGAAAAGTCGGCGATCTCTTCAGCGGTCGTGGACTCACTCGTTCCGTTCCCGTTGGGCACTGGACTACGTTACTCACTGAAATCGCGGGGATGTTTAAAAAGGTTCCCCGCGGATTGATTTTCGCCGGGCTCGATGTCCTGGAATCGGATACTACACAGTCGGCCACGGCCCTCCATGATTTCGATCGACGGCTTTCCGGGTTGCTGGAACAGCTTCGCCCAGGCGACCTACTCATTCTGACTGGCGATCATGGACGGGATATGACGAAGGCCGATCTGCTTCCGACGCGAGAATATGTCCCTCTTTTGGCCACTGGGCCTAAGTTGGCCCATGGGGTCAATCTCGGCATCAGAGCGTCTGCCGCCGATCTGGGACATACCATTGTGGAAGCGCTGCTAGGGGATCAACTTCCTGTGGGTGAAAGTTTTCTCGATGCGCTTCGCGCGGGGTAATGCGTGAAACGTGAAACGTAAGGGGTAAAGGAAGTACACGGGTTATCGGGATGTCCTACGAACGCAAACTGAAAGAATTGCACATCGAGTTGCCCTCTCCGCCGCAACCGTTGGCGACCTATGTTCCAGCGGTTCGGGCTGGAGATCTCTTGTTTTTGTCCGGCGTCCTTCCCGTGCGAGACGGGCAGTTGGCGTTCTCCGGTAAGCTTGGACGCGATCTGACGGTCGAGCAGGGAATGGAGGCCGCCAGGCTCGCTCTCCTGAATGCACTGGCAATAGCGAAACAGGCACTCGGGACGTTGGACCGAGTTACTCGCGTCGTGAAGGTCGTTGGGCATGTGGCGTCGGCGGAAGGTTTTGTGCAGCAGCCTCAAGTCCTTAATGGGGCCTCGGACCTCCTGGTTGAGATCTTTGGAGAGGCTGGGCGTCATGTGCGTGTGGCTGTGGGGGCCGCTGAGTTGCCTCGCGGGGCTCCCGTCGAAATTGAAATGATCTTCTCCGTCTCTTGATGGGACTTTTGATCCTGCCCTGAACGCTGACCGGGTGCGCGCTCGCCGGATTGACTCTCGAAAAAACCGCTTGCTATAGTTCGGTCAAGCTTATTTAGTTGATTTGTTTTGTTTGTCTTGTTTATTTGGTTGAACCGACCAACCAAATCAACTTAACACACCAGATGAATCAGACAGACCAGAGAAACCAAATGAACCAGATGATGAATGCGTTCGTAACCGGGCTGAGTGCGATGATGTTATGGGCCGGTCTGAGTGCTGTTGTATTTGCGGCCACTCCTTCCGTGATCGAGCTACACCCATCGACAGCGGTCGCTGGCGCCACCTTGTCGATCGGCGGGAAAGGGTTCGGTGCATTTCGATCCGTGCAAGTGAATCGCGTAACCGTTGGTGGGTTCCCAGCGTTGATTCAGCGATGGGAATCCGATCTGATCGAGGTGAAGGTTCCTTTCCAGGCTCAATCCGGCTCCGTTGAAATCATGGTTGGAAAGAAGAAGATGGCTGGTGGGACATTGACGGTCGTGCAACCCACGATTACTGCAGTGACGCCAGCAGAGACTGAACCAGGCCATACCGTGCAGATTACCGGCGCGCATTTCGGTCTCACGGCCGGCCCGCGCGACCCCAATACGATGTTCGGAGTCAATGACGTGATGATCGGGAGTGTGCTCGTCAGGCCTCGCCGCTGGAAGGACGACATCATCGAAGTTGAGGTTCCTACGAATGCTGTGTCTGGCGATGTGGTGGTTCGACTGGCCTCGTCCGATCCCTTGCCGGACGGATCTTGTTGCGCGCCGGTCCAGTACACCGTGAGCAATACGGTTCCACTGAAACTGATTCCGAGCATTCGCGTGGATCCCGTGAGTGGGCCGGTCGGAACGAAGGTGGTCTTCTTCAGCCAAGATTTTGGCGCTACGAAGGGAATCGGTGACACGGTGACATTTGGCGGGCACCTCGCCACCATCGCCCAGTGGTCCGATAGCGCTATCGTTGCGCATCTTCCAATGGACGCGGAGACTGGACCCATCGTTCTGACTGTCCAGGGCCGTGAGCGAACGGTCGGAACCTTTACTGTTCACCTTCCAAAAGTGATCGCCATGACGCCTCCGGCTGCACCAATCGGCACGCTGCTGAGAATCAGCGGGGAACATTTCGGATTCTATTCAGAAAGTGGAGCGACTCCCTACGCCTTTACCGATTTCAATACAGGAGAGAATCGAGTCGATATCGGCGGGGTCCGTGCCATCATCTATCGCTGGCAAGACGATCGCATCGATGTGTGGGTACCCTTCAGTGCGAAGAGTGGACCGGTTGTGATCTATCGAGGCGCGACCAAGCCCAATCCAGACGGTTCCTGCTGCGCGACGAAAGAGGCCTTAAAAACTGAGGCGGGGATCTTTACCCTCATCATGCCGAAGATCGACTCCTACAGCCCGCAATCGGGAGGGCTCGATGAATTGATCACGATCAAAGGGTCCGGGTTCGGCACGTTCTTGAAAACGGCTGAGCATGCCTACTTGGGTCTTACCCAGGGGGCCTACAAGCGGCGCGACATCGAGTTGGACGAGAATGTGTCTCGTACGGAAGTGCTGTTCAGCAACGTCGCGGCACAGGTCATGTCTTGGACGGATAAGGAAATTGTCGTGCGAGTACCTCATCGGAATCTCTATGGTATGGGGAAGCGCAATGAGTTTTTCAACGATCTTGCGACTGGGCCGCTCACTGTGCGACGCGGTTCATGGGATGTGCAGCCGGATGGAACCTGCTGTACTCCGAAAAAGTGGCTGACATTGGAAGCGGGCACCTTCACCATTGAAGCCAAGGGCATGCCGGATACCAGCTACTTCAAGAAAAGCCGCCCAGATGCCGACACCAGCCAGTGAAATATGAATGGTTCGAATCATGGTGTGAGTTCTCTCTGCTCCGAGCTGGAAGCCTTGCATTCGCAATGCTGGCGACGCTGTTCTGCGCGTCTCTCACGTGGACTGCCGACTCTTCTCTGACGGTCACCTCTCAAGCAAGCCATACTGAAGCCATCCTGATGGGGCTGTATTTTCGTACACCCCAGCTGGGTTGGGCAGTTGGCTCTGGCGGCACCATTCTGAAGACAATCGATGGCGGGAAAAAGTGGAAGAAGGTCGCCAGCGGCACTGCGGCGAGTCTCTCGGCCGTCTTTTTTTTCGACGAGAAGCAGGGCTGGGTTGTCGGAACCAATGGGACGATTCGTCGGAGTCTGGACGGAGGAAATACCTGGCAGCCGCAACTCGTCGATACACAAGTATCGTTCTATGGACTCTCGTTTGTATCGGCCAGTGAAGGGTGGGTGGTTGGTGGCAACGGAACCATTCTCCATACGAAGGACGGCGGGATTCATTGGGGCGATCAAGCAAGCAAGACGAGCGCGGCCCTCTATGGCGTACAATTTCTTACCGCACAGCATGGGACGGTGGTTGGGGCGGTGGGGACTGTCTTGATGTCGGACGATGGTGGAATCACCTGGACTCCGCAAGAAATGCAGGGGTCTGTCACATTGTTCGACGTGTATTTTTCCGATCTGTCGACCGGGTGGGCTGTCGGAAATGCCGGGGCTATCTTCCAAACGATCGATGGCGGCCATCAATGGGTCGATCGCACGTTACCCTGCACCAGCACCTGCACGAAGCTCACCGACTTCTTGCGGGTACGCTTTACCGACTCTCAGACCGGATGGATTGTGGGGGAACGAGGCATGGCCTATCGGACTATCGATGGTGGATTTACCTGGGCAGAGCAGGGCGCGATCGCGAAGGTCTCGCTGTTTGGCCTCTCATTTCCTGATGGAACACAGGGTTGGGCCAGCGGAGAAAACGGCACGATCGTTCACCTGAGCATCAGCCGCTGACAGGCGGTGCAAATCCGTGAAGCGTATCTCGTTAGTCCCGCCCGTCGCGCACGTCTTGCTTGTCTCGCTCAATTTCATCGAGTCGTGATTGGAGAATGCTCAGCGCGGCGATCGCTGCGGTTTCAGCTCGCAAGATTCGTGGCCCGAGGGTGAGCGGAAGGAAGCCCTGCTCCAGTGCAAGTCGTTGCTCGTCCGGCGCCCATCCCCCTTCTGGTCCTACCAATAAGACAATCCACTGTTGAGTCTCTAGCGGTAACGGGACGGTAGCGAGTGAAGGACCACTGGAGCGTTCCACGAGTATGCCTTTCAGAGGTGCTGAAGCATATTGTCGGCAGATTCCTATGAAGTCTAATGGGTCTGCGACGGTGGGAATGGTCCATCGTTCCGATTGTTCCGCCGCGTCCCGCGCGATACGCTGCCATCTGGAGCGTTGATGTTCCAGACGCGCAGGGTTGGGCTTGATGACGCTGTGTGTGCTGTGAATGGGCACAATGGTCGCGACGCCGAGTTCTGTGGATTTTTGAATAACCCAATCCATCTTGTCGCCTTTGATCAACGCCTGTCCGAGCACAATCGGTGAGGTCTTGCGCGCCGGCTCAGTCTGTCGATCGATGATTCGGCTATCGATGGCCTGTGATGTCACATGGGTCACTTCCGCGCGATAGCGGGTTCCGTCTCCGTCGTTCAGGAGGAGGATTTCTCCTGGGTGCAAGCGGAGGCTATCGCGAAGATGATGGAGGAGATCGCCGGTGATACGGATCGTAGGGGAAGCGATGGCGCCAGGGTCGACGAAAAACGTGGACATAGTACGGGCTGGGCGATAACTGCGTTGCTATTCGAAGAAGGTCTTCATCTTGTCGAAGAAGCCGTCGCTGTCTTCTTCCATCGACATGCCGCTTTCTTTTGCGAATTCTTGGAGCAATTCTTTCTGGCGAGCGGTCAGTTTGGTGGGAATCTGAATCTTGATGATAAATAATTGGTCGCCGGTACTCTGGTTCTTGAGGCTGGGAACGCCCAGACCTTTGATGCGCAGGGTCTTATCTTGCTGTGTGCCTGCAGGAATCTTGATGACCGTATCGCCTTTTAGCGTGGGAACCTCAATCTTTCCTCCAAGTACGGCGGTGACGAACTGGATCGGAACATCACAGAGGATATCGTGCCCCTCTCGCCGGAAGATCGGGTGTGGCTTGACGGTAATCGCCACATAGAGATCGCCCGGCGGGCCTGCGTTGACACCGTGTTCCCCTTCGTTGGAGAGGCGCAGCCGCATGCCTGATTCAATGCCGGCCGGGATGTGCACGGCGATGGTTCGCTCTCGATAGGTACGTTGACGGCCCTGGCAGGCCGAACAGGGCTCTGTGACGATTCGTCCCGCCCCCTCGCATTGGCCGCAGGGACGGGTAATACTGAAGAACCCTTGCTGGAACCGCATCTGTCCCGCCCCTTTGCAACTGGGGCATGTCTTGACCGATGCCGCGCTCTTGGCTCCGCTCCCTTTGCAGTCGGCGCATACTTCCCATCGCGGGATTTTGAGTTTGGCCTCTTTCCCGTAGACGGCTTCTTCGAAGGTCAGTTCCAGATTGTATTGGAGGTCATTGCCGCGCTCTGCCCGGCTGCCGCCGCGCTGCCCCCCGAAAAAATCCTCGAAGATGTCGTTGAAGGCATCGCCGAAACCGCTTCCGCCGAATCCGAAGCCATCCGGACCGCCGCCCTGCTGAGCCCCGGCGTGACCGAACATGTCGTAGCGCTTGCGTTTGACCTGGTCGCTCAGTGTCTCGTAGGCTTCATTGACTTCTTTGAATTTTTCTTCTGATGTTTTCTTTTGGGCATCTCCCGTCTGGAGATCGGGATGATGCTGGCGGGCCATCTTCCGATAGGCTTTCTTGAGCTCATCGTCGGACGCGGTTCGTTCGACGCCCAAGGTTTCATAAAAATCACGTTTAGACACGGACGCCATCTCTCAGGGTGACAGTGCAGCAAGACCGAGTCCGCGGTATCGGCGAAGCTCGGTCTCACTGACGGTATTCTACCTTACTTCTTATCTTTGTCTACTTCTTCGAATTCTGCATCGACGACCTTTTCATCCGTCTTGGTCTCGCCGGCCTCAGCTCCTCCCGCGGTGTCGGAGCCGTTAGCTGACGCAGTCGATGCCGAAGCCTTCTTATACATTTCCTCAGCCAACTTGTGAGAGGCGGTCGTCAATGTTTGGGTGGCGGATTCGATTGCCTCTGGATCCGTTCCCTCCATCGCTTTCTTCAG
>JBDSDL010000180.1:0-7966 GCA_039920585.1 Nitrospiraceae bacterium
CTCGCCGCTCTGTTGACACTCGTTATGCCGAGAAGGACTCTCCGCAACCACAGGTCTTGTCGGCATTCGGGTTGACGAATTTAAAGTTTCCGCCCATCAGATCTTTTTGGAAATCCAACTGTGTGCCCTGAAGGTAGATTGCGCTCTTGGCGTCGACAATGACTTTTACACCGTCAAAGTCATGCACTTGATCGTGCTGGCCGATCTTTTCGTCGAAGTTGATTGTGTAGCTGAGACCTGAGCAGCCGCCGCCCTTCACGCCAAGGCGGAGCCCTCCTTCGGTGAGGCCCTGCACGTTGATGAGGCGTTTCACTTCTTTCAGTGCCGACTCGCTGAGCGTAATCACAGGAGCTTGGGTTACTGCGTTCGTGGTGTCCATAGCAACACTCCCTTTGTTCACGTTACTTCGCGTCGATCAGTGGTCCATCGGCTTTCTTCTGGTAGTCCGCGAGGGCGGCCTTGATCGCATCCTCGGCGAGCACGGAGCAATGGATCTTCACGGGCGGCAGGTTCAGCTCCTGCACGATGTCGGTGTTCTTGATCTTTTGGGCTTCATCGATGGTCTTGCCCTTCAACCATTCGGTGGCGAGGCTCGAGCTGGCGATCGCGGACCCGCAGCCGAAGGTTTTGAACTTCGCGTCCACGATCGTATCGTTCTGCACTTTGATCTGAAGCTTCATGACGTCACCGCACTCCGGGGCTCCGACCATGCCGGTACCAACCCCTTCCTCGTCCTTCTTGAAGCTCCCCATATTGCGGGGGTTATTGAAATGATCGACGACTTTTTCACTGTAGGCCATGGTTCATCCTCCTTTTGACTACTCTGGTCAGTGGGCAGCCCATTGGACTGATTTCAAATCGACGCCTTCTTTTGCCATCTCGTACAGCGGGGACATTTCGCGCAACTTGGTGACGATTTCAATCACCTTCTTGATCGTGTAGTCGATCTCATCGTCCGTGTTGAAACGGCCCAGACCGAAACGGATTGAGGAGTGCGCCAGTTCCGTCCCGACCCCCAACGCGCGGAGCACATACGAGGGCTCCAATGTGGCCGAGGTACAGGCCGAACCGGACGAGAGAGCGATATCCTTCATACCCATCAGCAACGACTCGCCTTCCACATAGGCAAAGGAGATATTGAGGTTGCCGGGGAGTCGATTGATCGGATGGCCGTTCAGATAGCTTTCTTCGAGAGCCTTCATGATACTGGCTTCCAGTCGATCGCGCATCGCCACCAATCGCGCTGTGTCCTTGCCCATCTCCTGCTCGCACAGTTCGCAGGCTTTGCCGAATCCCACGATTAAGGGTACAGGAAGCGTCCCTGAGCGCATGCCGCGCTCATGCCCACCGCCGTCCATTTGCGC
This sequence comes from Nitrospiraceae bacterium, assembly GCA_039920585.1. Taxonomy (GTDB): domain Bacteria; phylum Nitrospirota; class Nitrospiria; order Nitrospirales; family Nitrospiraceae; genus Palsa-1315. Next base: position 1,365 of record JBDSDL010000180.1, read on the forward strand.
CGCAATGCGAACCCGAGGATTCTTTTTTCTCACGTAGAGCGCCCCGACCCCCTTGGGTCCGTACATTTTGTGGGCAGAGAACGACATGAGATCAATGCCCATATCCTGCACATCGACCGGGATTTTACCGACGCCTTGCGTCGCGTCGCAGTGAAAGAGGATGCCCTTTTCTTTGGCGATCTTGCCGATTTCCTTGACGGGGTTGATCGTGCCGATTTCATTGTTCGCCAACATAATGGAAATGAGGATTGTCTTCTCTGTAATGGCTTTCCGCACATCTTCGGGATTCACCATCCCGAATTTATCGACGGGAAGATAGGTGACTGCTGCTTTGCCCTTGCCCTCTAACGATTTGACGGTATCGAGCACGGCGCGGTGTTCGGTGGACGACGTAATAATGTGGTCGCCCTTCTCTTTGTACATTTCCAACACGCCTTTGATGGCGAGATTGTCCGATTCAGTGGCGCCGCTTGTGAAGACGATCTCTTTCGGGTCGGCCTTGATCAGTTTCGCGATTTGTTTCCTGGCCTGTTCGACGGCTTCTTCCGCAGCCCATCCGAAGGCATGGTTGCGGCTGGCCGCGTTCCCGAATTTCTCGACGAAATAGGGGAGCATGGTGTCCAATACGCGTGGATCCATCGGTGTCGTGGAATGGTTGTCCAAGAAAATCGGCAGTTTCATCGTTCGACTCCTTGTACCGCGGGAGACTGAATTGTAATGAGGGGTGTGCCACCCATCATGTCTTGCAGGGTCATGTTATTGAGCAATTGGGCAATGCTGTCTTGGACTTTCAAGAGCGGTGTGCGGATATGGCAATTTTCTCGCTGCATGCAGAACTCTCCATCTTTCTCGTGCGAACAATCGGTGATCCCCAAGGGGCCCTCGATGGTTTCGAGAATTTGTGCGATCGTAATCTGGTGCGCGCGTCGGGCCAGTACGTATCCGCCCTTGGGACCATTATGACTCTCGATCAGTGCGTTTTTGGCAAGGGTCTGGAGCACTTTGGCCAGCAGTTCGAGGGGGATGTTATATTCCTCCGCGATCTCCTTTGTGTTCACCACGCGCCCAGGCGTTACATCGCCGAACTGGACAGCAGCGATATGCTGAAGGGCCATGAGGGCATAATCTGCTTTTTTCGAAATCTTCAACATTGCTATTGCCGATCTATTAGGTCGGAGATTATAATAGTCTCCGATCAATAAGGTCGGACTAAGACTAGCACGCAAGTTTCAAAGCTGTCAACAGTGAGAATTAAGGCTGCATCAGGCTGTGAAAGGAAAAGACCATGGGCGGAACTAATCCCTATATTGAAAAAACTGATTACGAGCTTCCTCGAGTCGCCTATACCGTGACCTTTATCGCCCCTGGCGGCGTGGTGACGAAGGTTGAGGTCGATCCAACCAAGATTCCCTATGGTTCAACGGGGCTTCCCGGGAGCCTTCTGGATGTGGCGATGGGCAATGGAGTTGCGCTGGAACATGTCTGCGGAGGGGTCTGTGCCTGTTCAACCTGCCACGTCATCGTAAAACAAGGGCTTGAGAGTTGTAATGAAGGCACAGACGATGAATTTGACCAGCTGGAAGAAGCACCGATCACCACGCTGCAGTCACGACTTGGTTGCCAATGTGTGCCGAATGGCACGAAGGATATTGTGGTCGAAATTCCAGCGGTCAATAAGAATCTCGTTAAGGAAGGCCATTAATCGTAGGTCTCTATTTTCACTGCTTTCCGGTCATATCCTGCTTTTACAAAATACACTCGCAGAGGCCGCACGAATCCTTTCGTTCCGCAGAGCATCGGGATTACTTTTGGCGCCCCCTCAATCAACGGCTTGAGCATGGAGAGCGTAAGGTCGACACCCTGCTGCTCCCCTCCAGCGGCCACCAATGGAAGATAGCGAAACCCGGGATGGGTCACGGCCAGCGTGAGCAGTTCCTGATGAAAGAGCAGTTCTTCCTCCGCAGGGGCAACGGCAATGAGGAGAATAGTCGCGGTTTGTCGCTGTGCGTAGAGATGCTTCAACATGCAGCGGATCGGGACGAGGCCGGTGTAACGGGCGATCAGGATCAATTCTTGATTAAGTGGAGTCGGAGGGGTGAAACTCCCATAGGGGCCCGAGAGCTGTGTGGCATCACCGGGTTTGAGCGTGTAGAGATAATTGGACCCTACGCCGCCCGGTACGCGATCGAAGATGAAGGTCAACTCGCCTGACGTCGTGCCCGGAGCTGCCATCGAATACGCCCGATTGAGCGGTGGCTTGGTGCCGACCGGCAACTTAAATGAAACCCATTGGCCTGGCTGAAACGCGATGTTCTGAACGGCAGGAAGAAGCACTAGCTGGCGAACGTGCGGGGTGAGATCGTTCACCGAGAGCACCGCCGCGGCTTGCATGAATTCGGCCATCACGATCTCCCTCCTGCTCTCTTATCAGAAGGCTGGCCCAGATGAAAGAAGCATGAGTCGGCCTATTCTGTACAACAGTTTTCCGTGCATGCTATAGACATACCGGCTTTCGACTGACCTCATGGGGATACAGTATGACACAAGTTCGTGTGCGCTTCGCACCCAGTCCGACCGGGTTTCTCCATATTGGAGGGGTCCGCACGGCGCTATTCAATTGGCTCTTTGCCCGCCAGCAGAAGGGCGTTTTCATTCTCCGTATTGAGGATACGGATCAGAGTCGGTCGACGGACGAATCGATCCAGGCCATTATCGAAGGCATGAGATGGGTAGGGCTCGATTGGGATGAAGGGCCCTATCGCCAGACAGAGCGCATGGATCTCTATCGCAGCCATGCGATGAAGCTGTTGCAAAAAGGCGAGGCCTATTGGTGCGCCTGCAAAGCGGAAGAACTCGATGCGAGGCGCAAAGAAGCCGAGGCCAAGGGATTGTCACAGAAATACGACGGCCGTTGCCGTGATCGTGGCCTCACGAATCTGGCCGGCGACGCGGCCCTGCGTTTCAAAGCTTCGCAAGAAGGGGAGACCGTGGTTGAGGATCTCATCAAGGGCAAGATTATTTTTGATAATGCTGTGCAAGACGATCTGATCATTCTCCGATCGAACGGCTATCCGACATACAACTTTTCAGTGGTTATTGATGATGCGTTGATGAACATTACTCACGTAGTGCGAGGAGACGATCACTTGACGAATACGCCGAGGCAGATCCCGATCTTCCAAGCGCTGGGGTTTCCAGTCCCTCAGTTTGGGCATCTGCCGATGATTCTTGGTCCGGACAAAGCCCGTCTTTCGAAGCGGCATGGGGCCACCTCGATCATGGCCTATAAAGACATGGGATACCTGCCGGATGCTATGGTGAATTATCTCGTTCGGCTTGGGTGGTCACATGGAGATCAGGAACTTTTCACCCGCCAGGAGTTGATCGAAGAATTTTCTCTGAAGAACGTTCAAACGTCCGCAGCTCTGTTCAACCCCGAGAAACTCCTCTGGGTCAACGCTGAATATATCAAGATCAGTCTGCCAGCCCAGGTCGCTCAGGCCTTGGTTCCCCTCCTGGAAGCAGCAGGATTAACCGAGGAACTCCAGGCTGTCTCGGATGGCTGGCTTGCGCAACTCGTCGTACTCGTGAAGGAACGGGCGAAAACGCTTGTGGAGATGGTTGATTGGGTGAAGCCGTATTTTGGGCAAACTGTGACGTGCGACGATGAGGCGACGAAGAAGTTTTTGACGCCGGCCATCGCGCCGATCCTCAGCAAATTGCTCACTCGCTTCGAGGCCTTTCCCGCCTTCTCAAAACAGCAATGGGAAGAGGCCTTCAAGCAGCTGGTCGAGGAAGAGGGAGTGAAGATGGGGCAGCTGGCCCAGCCGGTTCGTGTGGCCCTGACCGGTCGCACGGCCAGCCCTGGCCTCTTCGATGTGATGGAGGTGCTGGGACGAGACCGGACGCTGTTTCGGCTCCGCCAGGGGATCGAACGGGCCACGCACACGTAAGGCAGTCCTTGCATCTACGTTGCACCGATCTTGACTGAACCGAGACCTGTATATTACTGTGAACGTCGGTTGGGGGATCGTCTAGCGGTAGGACGTCAGTCTCTGGATCTGACTACCTAGGTTCGATTCCTAGTCCCCCAGCCAATTATTTTCCCACTCCGTTGTCTTTCAGATCTCCGTCCCGGTTTCGTACCGCGCTGGGGGATCGTCTAGCGGTAGGACGCCGGTCTTTGGAGCCGGCTACCTAGGTTCGATTCCTAGTCCCCCAGCCACTTTTCTCGTATCGCCTCCAATCCAATACCAATTTCAAGGCGCGTTGTTCTTTTGCCGGGACGTGATTGATACCAGATCATTTACTTGAGCGACCCCAGATCGATGACAAACCGAAACCGCACATCGCCCTTGAGGACTCGCTCGTAGGCTTCGTTCACTTGTTGGATCGGAATGACTTCAACATCGGACTCGATACTGTGCGTGGCGCAGAAGTCGAGCATTTCTTGAGTTTCTCGGATGCCGCCGATGACGGAACCTGCAATGTGGCGGCGATGCAGAATGAGCGGAAAGGGTTCTAGCAGAGTCGGCTTGTCCGGCACACCTACGAGAATCATGGTGCCGTCTGTTTTGAGCAGGTTCACGTAATCATTGTAATTGTGCGGTGCAGAGACGGTGTCCAGGATAAAGTCAAACCGCCGTTGCAACCGGATAAACGTCTCGCGTTGTGAGGTGAGGGCGAAGTCGAAGGCACCCAACCGTTCCGCATCTTTTCGTTTTTGTTCAGAGGTGCTCAAGACAGTCACTTCAGTTCCGAGCGCCTTGCCGATCTTCACAGCCATATGACCCAATCCACCTAATCCTACCACCGCAAGTTTGTGATATTTGCCGACGCCCCAGTGCCGAAGCGGGGAGTAGGTTGTGATTCCCGCGCAAAGGAGTGGGGCTGCTCCGGCAGGCGACAGGGCTGAGGGAATCCGGAGCACGTAATGCTCATCCACGACAATCTGCATGCAGTAACCGCCTTGCGTAGGCTGGCCGTCTTTATCGCGGCCGCTGTAGGTAAGGAGCATGCCGGCTTCGCAATACTGCTCTGATCCCTCTCGACAGGGCCCACATGTACGGCAGGAGTCGACGAAGCAGCCGATGCCAACTCGGTCGCTTGTTTTGTACTTCGTCACCGCAGCTCCAACGTGTGCCACGGTACCGACGATTTCATGACCTGGCACCATGGGGAAAATCGACCCGCCCCATTCGTCGCGCACTTGATGAATATCCGAATGGCAGATGCCGCAGTGGGTGATCGTGATGAGCACGTCATGAGGGCCGACCTCACGACGCTCGAACGAAAAGTGTTGCAGTGCAGCCTTGGCGGTCATCGCGGCATAGCCTTTAGTCGGCAACATGGCTTGTGTTCCTTGTAAGAAGGCTTGGTTCGACCGTGACCATAGCAAGATGTCATGGGCTTGCAAGCAGGAAACAGGTGAACAAGGCCGTAACCCAGCATCTCGCGCGGTTGTTGTCTTCTGCTGCCAGTGGAATTGTGGGTGGTGATTGCTGATCGCGCCCTGTGGAAAGTTGGCCGATCTGGCCCAGGACTGTTGCTTAACTGTGTTGCTGTGACTCTGTGTCGCCGCCTCCCTCCAACGAATCTGGGAGCGAGGTGTCCATCGTGAGAATGGAGTCGGGTAAGCGGTAACGTTCCGTTGCCCAGGCGCCGAGGTCGGTCATTTGACATCGTTCAGAACAGAAGGGGCGCCAGGGGTTGCCTTCCCAGGTGCTGGCCTGGTGGCAGAGGGGACAGACCATGCCCGGCATTGTACCATGGTAAATGCCAGGATCAACCAGCGGTCAACTCGCGCGGATTTGGGGCGTAGTGGTGAGTTGCAGTAACCGATACAAGCGGCGCTGATCGATCTCCGAGAGGCCGAGGAATTCGACTCCAAACTCCCCACCCGCACTCCAACGGACCGCGGCGGACTCAATCGTAATGGGCGAACCCAGATCGGTTGCTCTGATGAGGATTCTCACCGCTGAGCCAGGCTGAACCGACGACATGCTGGTGACGGCGCACCCTCTGGCAGACAGATCGAACATGGTGCCTTCGCGAATATCTGTTTTGTTGGTGCTGGAGAAGAAGACCTGCATGTCAACGGGGATTCGTGGATATTCTCGGCATTCAATCATGTGGTCCTCCATCCGGTTCGAGACCCCTCGCATGCCGGCACTTCATACTTAGGCTAGTTTAGCAAACCAAGCGCTACGGTAAAGCAAAACATGGAAACCGTATGACGGTTGCAAGCGGGAAGGGTTACGGCGTCGGAGATTTTTCGAAGACCTTTACGGCAATCGCTTTGTTTTTCATCTTTTTGACCAGCCCGGCATACGAGACGTCACGAATAATGCTGGTGAATTGTGAGCGGTCATTGCTCACGATACTGGCTTCATCGATGGCTATGTCATAGCCCCGCCATTCGCGCGCACGGTGAATCAACCGAAAGTCGACCGGCGTGTCGATCTTCCGTCCTTTCATTTGCGCTTTGACTTCGGCAAAGGCACCCGTTCGAAGTTCTCCCAGAAATACCACCTGCACGTCGGAATGTTCGGTGATGCGGCCCACAAATATGTCGCGAAGGAGTTGCACGAAGAGGTTGACAA
>JBDSDL010000181.1:0-1971 GCA_039920585.1 Nitrospiraceae bacterium
GATGATTTGGCCGCGCTCGACATGTTGATGATGGTCGATCTCGTGACGAAAAACTGGGTGGAAGCGGAACGCACGTTGGAGCGCCTTCGCACTGCATCGAAAGATAGTGCTGTCGCCATCATGGCAGAAGGACGGTTGCGTCAGGCGCAAGGCCAACTCGACAAGGCCGGCGCGGCGTATGAGCGTGCGACGGCTCTCGCTCCGAATGATCCTGAGCCGCTGTTGTCTCTGGTGAAACTGGATGTTGCACAAGGCCATGCCGATCGCGCGAAGACTCGCCTCGATGCGTTGCTCGCCACGCGGCCCGATCATCTATACGGCCATGGGCTGCTGGGCGAGGTGCTGGCCCTCAGCGGCCATCCCCAGGAAGCCGACGCCCAGTTTCGAGAGGCTTCACGGGTGAACCCCAAATGGATCACGCCGTGGCTCAATTGGGGAGGGTTGCGGCTGGCGCAGAAACAGCCGGACCAGGCGGTTCAGGTGATTCAAGACGGTTTGAAGGCCAACCCGGACAGCGAGGAGTTGCAGATGCTTCTGGCATCGACCTATTCCAGCCAAGGCCAGATCGATCAAGCCATCACGGCATACGATGGCGCGTTGCGACTGAACCCTCGTAACGTGCTCGTTGCGAACAACCTAGCCGTCTTGCTGGTCGATTACAGAGGAGATTCCCAGAGTTTACAGAAAGCGTTTGCGCTGAGCCGTGATTTTGAGAAAGATGCGCCGCATTCGCTGTTTCTGGATACGCTGGGATGGGTACGGTTTAAGATGGGGCAAAAGGAAGAGGCGCTTCGTCTCATGAAGAACGCGGTGGGAAAATCGCCGGAAATCCCCACGCTGAACTATCATCTCGGAATGGCCCTCTATCAGTCGGGAAAGACGGCTGAGGCTCGGGACTACCTCTCGAAGGCTCTGAAGAGTGCTGAGGCGTTCCAGGGGCGTCAAGAGGCGGAACAGATCATGTCTCAGATGAGGGGGTAAAACAACGCCTATGTCTCGTTACATTCATTCGATTTTGCGCGCTGTGGGCGTTGTGGTCCTGGCCGCCACGGTCATGGCGGGAGGCTCATTGCTCCTCGCTCCAGACAATAGCAGGGGAGCCCAAGACACCCTGCCATCGATCGATCCAAGCTATCGCCTGGGAGCTGAAGACGTCATGCTGGTTTCCGTGTGGAAGGATGAGCAGCTCACCAGGGAGGTCGTCGTACGTCCGGACGGGGTGTTTTCCTTCCCCCTTGTCGGCGATGTGCAGGCCGAAGATCGAACGGTCGAGGAGATTCGTACCGATCTTGTGAAACGGCTGACGAAATACATTCCCAATCCGAATGTGTCGGTCGCAGTTTTGAAAGTCTTGAGCTACAAAATCTATGTCGTCGGCCGCGTCAACAAGCCGGGAGAGTACTTGATTGGCCACTATACCGATGTGCTCCAAGCGTTGAGTTTAGCCGGAGGATTGACGCCCTTTGCTGCAGAAAACGATATCAAGGTCATCCGGAGGGTCAAGGGAGAGAAAGTGGTATTTCTCTTTCGCTACGGCGATATGCGTAAGGGAAATGCTCTTGAACAAAATATTCTCTTGCAACGCGGCGATGTCGTCATGGTGCCGTAACAGCTGTGGCACCAATGCAATTGAGGCATGAGGTTGGAAGCTATGGTCGATCTTGCAGGTGGAACGGCATTGGGCACTTCCTCCTCTGGATCTGCGTTCTCGGATCGGGCATGCTGTGCCAAAGCGAGGCGGCTGAGTGGTCACTTTTGCCGTCGATTGGAGTCAAAGGCGTGTACAATGATAACTTGATATTGACTCCGCTTCCTCACGATGCGACCTATGGCTATTGGGTGTCCCCGGCGGCCGGCTTTGTCGGCAAGACGGAGCGCTTGGAGGTGAGTAGCCGGGTCGCTGCCGACTTCGTGTCTTACTACGGTGGACAAGAGAGTCGTTTCACCAACCTTTTCTTGCCGGTGACTTTG
>JBDSDL010000182.1:0-7871 GCA_039920585.1 Nitrospiraceae bacterium
CGCGGGAGCATTCCGCGCCCGGAAGATTCACCTCTGGCAAATTGTGATGTCCAAGCAGGGTGTACTGGGCGGATATGAATCGGTGCGATAACCGGCATGATCTCACAGCAAGAATATGCCGGCAAACGAGAGCGGGCAGTGGAAGCCATTCGCGCGACAAACACGGCCGACCCGCTCGCACTTGAAAAAACCACATCCAATCTATTCCGGCAACGTGTGCAAGCACGCGTGCACCGACTTGATCTGCGCGATTTCAACCATGTGATCCGGGTAGATGAACTCGAGCAGTTTGCGGAAGTCGAAGGCCTGACGACCTATGAAGACCTGGTCAGGGAAACACTCCCGTTCCAGCTGATGCCCACTGTTGTGCCTCAGCTCAAGTCGATCACTATTGGGGGGGCCATCGCGGGCATCGGTATTGAATCGTCCTCATTCAAGTATGGTTTTGTGCATGAAACCGTGCAGGAACTCGAAATTCTTCTTCCCGATGGCAGAGTCGTTGTGGCGACGAACGCGAATGAATACAGCGACCTGTTTTTCGGCTTTCCGAACTCCTATGGCACGCTCGGGTATGTGCTGAAGCTGAAAGTGAAGCTCGTCCCCATCAAGCCATTTGTCAAACTGACACACCACCGTTATTCAGACTGGGAACAGTATTTCCGTGAGATCGCACGATTGTGCAGCGAGCGGTCTGTGGATTTCATCGACGGAGCGATGTTCACCGACAAGGATTTGTATATCACCACAGGTGAATTTATCGACCGAGTCGAATGGCTCAGCGACTACACCTATCTGCAGATCTACTATCAATCGATCCGGCAAAAAAAGACGGACTATCTCACAGCTCATGACTATCTTTGGCGGTGGGACACCGATTGGTTCTGGTGCTCCAAACATTTCTTCCTGCAGTATCCCGTGATGCGGTGGCTCTGGGGGAAAAAACGTCTTCGTTCCGCGGTGTATTGGAAGGTATTGAAGTGGTTTCGTCATTCACGGGCGGCACAATGGGTTGCCAGGGCGATTCAGGAGCGGCAAGAAGCCGTTATACAGGATGTCGAAATTCCGATCGAGCATGCGGCAGAGTTTGCACAGTTCCTCCATGGGGAGATCGGAATCAAGCCGGTCTGGATTTGTCCTGTGACAGGCTATGATCCATCGGTCTCGTATTCGTTGTACTCCATGAAGCCCCACAAGCTGTATGTCAACTTTGGATTCTGGGACGTGGTGACGACCAATCACGAGGAGGGATACTTCAATAAAGCCATCGAAGCCAGGGTGCGGAAGCTCAATGGCCAAAAATCCCTCTATTCGACCTCGTTCTACTCCAGAGAAGAATTTGGAGAGTTGTACAACGAAAGAGCCTACCGCCAACTTAAGATGCGATACGATTCCACGGGCAAACTCAACAATCTTTATGAAAAATGTGTGTTGAAGAAGTAGTCAGCTTTCAGGGTCTTCTCCTTCCCGAGCGGGCGATTTTTGCCTGAGTTCATATCGGGTCGAGCATGCAGGTGAAGACTTTCAGGCACAGGTACTCCTCGTCGCGTAAGCCGTAGCTCCGCCGCTGGATGACACAGCTCTTGTTGTTCATGCCCTCGACAAATCCAAAAGCCACCATGTTCTCCGGCTGGCAGTAGGCCGCGATGCCGTCCCAGTGCCGGTCGATCATCTCGGCAAACTTCGCGTAGGGTTTCAGTCGCTGCCACTTGAGTGAGACGCGCCAGTTTTCGAAGAAACGACGAGCCCAGTCTTCGCGCTTGTAGTCCCAGAGCTGCCCGAACTCCTCCTTGAGGATGTAGGCCGTGCTCAATCGACCGCTGGAGTGGCCGCTATGCCGCCGAGAAAATATAGCAGAGGGTCGGTGTGACGTTATACTTCTGCCGCAACGCGGAGAACCACAGGCGAGTTTTTGGGCAGGCAGCGGGCACTGTACTTTGATACAGAGTCAAGGGGGCAAGACTGTTTTCCTGACTCGCTTTCCTGTAAGAATTCCCTTGAACAGGCGACTCGTCTCTACCACTTCGACAGCCAGGAATCAGGGTGCGTTGTCACTGTAAGCCAGCTTACAGAAGCCTCAGGCCTCTCGATGTATTCTCGTATCGAGGTATCCCCCTATCTACAAAAGAACACGATTGACCTTGAATAGGAGGGGTTGATACATAGACGCATGTCGGTAAATACCTTGAATGGTGAGGACGCTATGCCCATGGATGAAATTACCCAAAAGGTTAGTGATCGTTATGCTCGGGCTGCGTCAACGGGCGAGCAGATGTGTTGCCCGACCAGTTACGACATGGCCGATCTCCAATCTTTCATCCCGGAAGAGGTCCTCAAGATTTCGTATGGTTGTGGGACGCCAGCCGGGCTCAAGACCGTCTCCCAAGGGGAAACCGTGCTGGATATCGGTTCAGGTGGCGGTATCGATTGTTTCGAAGCCTCCCGGCTCGTCGGCCCCACTGGCCACGTCATCGGAATCGACATCACTGACACGATGCTGGCCATCGCTCGAAAGCATGCCCCCATCGTCGCGGCCAATCTTGGATACGCCTCCACTAACGTCGAGTTTCGCAAAGGGATGGCGGATGCGATACCGGTAATCGGCGACGCCATCGATCTGATCATCTCCAATTGTGTCATCAACCTGGCGCCAGATAAACGGAGGGTCTTCAGGGAGATGTTTCGCGTCGCCAAACCAGGTGGAAGATTTACGATCTCCGACATCGTGGCCGATCAGCCCGTTCCCCAGTATTTGGTGCACGACGCGGGAAAGTGGGGCGACTGTCTCTCTGGAGCGCTGACGCTCACCGATTATATTGCGGGGATGGTGGGAGCCGGCTTCCTGGGCATTCATCTGGTCAAGGCCTCGCCCTGGCAGAAGATCGACGGCATTCACTTCTTCTCCGTTACCTTGACGGGATATAAACTTTCTACCGGCGCGCCTCAGTCGGACGTTCGGTATGCCACGCTCCGAGGCCCGTTCAGCCGAGTGATCGATGAACTGGGCACGACCTATCTCCGAGGCATCCCCCAGCCGATCACACCGGAGACTGTATGCCTGTTGAGCCAGGCTCCGTTGGCGTCTCACTTTATCCTGTCTTCTACCCCGCTATGGCTGGATCGAGCCGATGACCGATGGACCGCGGTCTATCCATCAAACGCTGCCTGCCTCTGGCAAGGGCATTTCGCCATGTTCGCCGGACCCTTCGTCGAAGCCGCCGATGACGATCGCCATGTGTATCGCAGAGGCGAACCGGTGGAGATCTGCTCCAAAACGCTACAGGTACTAGAAACCGACAGCTATGCCCCTCATTTCGCAATCATCAACCACGCGGGCCAGACCGTCAGCGGTGATGCTGTGACCTGCGCCCCTGACGGGGGCTGCTGCTGATGCTTGGTGACGCTCAGTCATGCAGGCGATCTCGGTAATCGGTTCCGAAACGGGCCGCGGCATGTTGAAGTAAATTCTATGGCACTAACCCTACTGGGACAACAGAACCCCCTCGCATCCCCAGCGGAACAATTGAAGATGCTCGGGAGGACCACGAGTTGCCTCCCCTTCGAGGCGCAACTCGATCACATCGGCCTACTCCCGCTTCACGCCACCGGGATCACCGTCTTTCAGATCAATGTCGGCAAGCTCTGCAATCAGACCTGCCGGCACTGCCATGTCGATGCGGGTCCTGACCGGACTGAAAGCATGTCCAGGAAAACGGCGGAGCAGTGCATCCGAGCTCTCGCGAAGACCGATATCCCGACAGTCGATATTACAGGTGGAGCACCGGAACTCAACTCCAATTTTCGCTGGCTAGTCGAACAGAGCAAGGCACTGGGTCGCCACGTGATGAATCGGTGTAATTTGTCTGTCTTGCTCCTCCCCTCCCAAGCGGACTTAGCAAAGTTCCTCGCCGGGCATCGTGTGGAAATCGTCGCGTCGCTGCCCTACTACCGCGCCAGCCAGACCGATGCGCAGCGAGGTGAAGGAGTCTTTGAGAAATCCGTCGAGGCCCTGCAACTCTTGAATACACTCGGGTATGGCCGTCCCGATAGCGACCTCGTCTTGAATCTGGTCTGCAATCCGGTAGGAGCCTTTCTCCCGCCGAAGCAAGAGGCCATCGAAGCGCAGTTTCGAAAAGAACTCCGAGCCCGTCATGGCGTCGAGTTCAACCATCTCTATACGATCACCAACATGCCAATCAGCCGGTTTCTTGAGTTTCTCCTGGAGAGCGGCAACTACGAGCAATATATGGAACGATTGGCCAACGCCTTCAACCCCGCTGCGGCAGCCAGTGTGATGTGTCGATACACCATCTCAGTAGGCTGGGATGGTGTTCTCTACGACTGCGACTTCAATCAGATGCTCGATTTGCCAGTGGACCATGGTGCGCCGGCTCATATCCGTGACTTTGATCTGGTTCAGCTCCATCAGCGCCAGATCACGACGCGCAACCATTGCTACGGCTGTACGGCAGGAGCCGGTTCGTCTTGCGGCGGATCCGTCACCTCCTAAGAGTTACAATGGAAATCTCTCTCCTCGTCTTCTCACTTGCATTCGCTCTCGCCTTTGCCAATGGCACCAACGACGTCTCGAAAGCGATCGCGACCTTAGTCGGTAGCGGGGTCACCGATTATCGATCGGCTATCGCCTGGGGAACTGTCTGGACCGTGATCGGCGCAGGGGTAGCGGCCTTCGTAGCAAGCGCGATGATCAAGACCTTCAGCCATGGCCTCGTTCAGGCCGACACGGTCATCGAACCGACCGTCACCTTGGCCATCTTGATCGGGGCGATGGCGTGGATCCTCTTCGCCTCACGCACGGGCTTCCCCGTTTCAACGACTCATGCACTCACCGGAGCCATCGTCGGCACCGGCTTGGTGGCCTTTACCGGAGAAGGATTGATCTGGGGCGCAATTGGAAAAAAGATTGCCCTTCCTTTGTTACTCAGTCCGTTCCTCGCCTTGACTCTCTCACTACTCATCCATCCACCTATTCGCGCGCTCGCGAAAAAATGGGACGGAGCCTGCCTGTGCGTAATGCCGGCCTCCCGTGCATTAGTGGCCATCGATACGCATGGCGGCACCAGGACCCTGTTTCAAACCGCGAGTTTCAGCCAGCCGATCATGGCAGTACCGTCGAACTGCGACCGCGCCGGTTTGCGGGGGCTGGTCATGGGACTCGATACGATTCACTGGATCTCCAGCGGCCTTGCGTCGTTTGCCAGAGGCACGAACGATGCGCCGAAGATCGTCGCTATCCTCTTAATCGGCAGCTCGGCTGCCACATGGCCCAGCGCTTCATCGCAGCTTATTGCATTTGGTGGAATTGCCATGGCGATGGGACTCGGCAGCTACGTTGGCGGCCGCCGCGTGACGGAAGTGCTCGCGGAGAAGGTGACGAAGATGAATCATGCGGAGGGGCTGTCTGCAAACCTGACGACATCGTCCTTGGTCCTCGTCTCCGGTTTTCTCGGGTTGCCGGTCTCGACCACCCATATCAGCAGCTCAGCCATTATCGGAATTGGCCTGCTCAAAGGCAGAAAGAGCGTACGCTGGTCGACCGTGCGTAACATGGTCCTGGCTTGGGTGGTGACGCTGCCGGCGTCGGCTCTCCTCGCTGGTATTGCGTACCTTATTCTCACCAGAGTGCTCTAGCAGAATGCAAAAAAAGTCCGATCTTCGCTCAACCTTGACCGCGCTCTCAGCCTACATCGGAAGTTGCGGCCTTGCGTGGGACGGGACACATCTCACATGCAAGGGCGTGGTAAGTTCAACTGTTTTGGCTTGATTTTTCCCGACAACGTAGGCATCCCTTCATGCACATCATGAATGCAAGAGGGGTCAACCTGGAAATTATCATGATTGCGCATCTTATACTCAGTCTGCTAAGGTGCTGCGGACAGAGATCCTTCGCAACCAATCTTCATCAAAATAATTCGCATGGTCTGGGACCCTAAAGATCCTTGGAGTAAGAAAAGCGACCCGCTTGAGGATGCCCTCAGGCAGGCCCAATCGCAATTCAAAAATCTGATACCTTCATTCAACAGTCTGATGCCTTCAAGCGGTTTCAGGAACATCGCATTGGCAGGGCTCCTCGTCTTTATAGCCTGGAATAGTGCCTTTATCATCTCCCCGGATGAGGAGGGCGTCGTCAAGCGATTCGGCGCACCTGTGCGAATCGTGGGACCTGGCCCCCATATGAAAATCCCCTTCGTCGAAACCGTCCTGCAGCCGAAAGTCCAAAAGCTCCATCGTATTGAGGTCGGCTTCCGCACAGACCGGCAGGGTCGCCAGCAGATGCTGGCGCAAGAAGCCTTGATGCTCACCGGCGACATGAACATCCTGGCCATCCAATTCATCGTGCAATACAAGATTAAAGAATCTGCGAACTATCTTTTTAACGTCGCGGAAATTCATGAGACGATCGGCAAGGCTGCCGAGGCCTCCATGCGGGAAGTGGTCGGCAAGGGCAAGATCGACGAGGCCTTGACGACCGGCAAAGCCCAAATCCAGCAGGATACCCAGATACTCCTCCAATCCCTTCTCGACCAGTATCAGGGCGGCGTCCAGGTTGCAGCCGTCCAACTCCAGGACGTCAGTCCTCCCGAGGCTGTTGCGGCTGCGTTCAAGGATGTGACGAATGCGAAGGAAGATCGAGAAAAACTGATCAACCAGTCTCAGAGCTATCGCAACGACATTCTCCCCAAAGCCCAAGGAGAAGCTGCGCAGGTGGTGAACCAGTCCAAGGGCTACGCCCAGGCGCGACTGAATCGCGCCCAAGGTGAGGCCAATCGTTTTGTCGCGACCCTGAAAGAATACAATCAAGCGAAAGACATCATCAGCAAGCGGATCTATATAGAAACCATGGAAGAAATTCTGCCGAATGTTGAGAAAATCATCATCGATGGCAAGGCAGCCGATCGTATGCTTCCGTACCTTCCGCTCGATCGTCATAAACCCATGACCAGCACCGCCACTGAGGACCGTAAACCATGACCAAGCAGGGCTTCATCATTGCAGTGCTGGTAGTCGTCATCGGGTTGTTTTTCCTAGGGGCCTCACCACTCTTTGTCGTCGACATCATTCAGAATGCGATCGTGGTCCAGCTCGGAAAGCCTGTCCGTAGTATCACAGAACCTGGACTCTATGTGAAAATGCCATTCATTCAAGAGGTCACTTACTTCGATAAGCGCCTGCTGGACTACGACACACAGGCGCAAGATGTGATTACCCAAGACAAGAAGACCCTCCTTCTCGACAACTATGCCAAATGGCGCATTATCGACCCACTAAAGGTTTACCAGAACTTTCAAACCCAACGGGGAGCGCTGCAACGGCTCAACGACATTATCTATTCCGAGCTCCGGGTCGAACTCGGGCGCCATGACCTTCTAGAAATTGTCGCGGATCACCGCGCCGAACTCATGAAAATCGTGACCCAACGGTCACATGAGAAAGCCTCCGCCTATGGAATCGAGATTCAGGACGTGAGAATTAAGCGCGCCGACCTCCCTGAGCAGAATGAGAAGGCCGTGTTCTCCCGGATGCAAGCTGAGCGGGAACGGCAGGCGAAGCAATACCGCGCGGAAGGCGCTGAGGAAGCACAGAAAATCCGTTCAGAGGCGGAGAAGGATCGCGAGATTATTCTGGCTCAGGCGTACAAGGAATCGGAGGAACTTCGAGGCGCGGGGGATGCGAAGGCCTTTAAAGTCTATGCCGACGCCTACCGGCAGGATGCTCATTTTTTTGAATTTACTCGCACGATGGAAGCCTACAAGAAAACCTTCAAAGATAAGTCCACCCTGGTGATGAGTCCGGACTCAGAGTTCCTCCACTACCTTAAGCAGCGCTAGCCTTCAAGACAGCCCCACAATCTC
>JBDSDL010000183.1:0-1859 GCA_039920585.1 Nitrospiraceae bacterium
GTCAGCTTCTCGATAAAGCAGGTGCCCGCCCTCCTTTCTACGTGTACGATGACCTCATGGGATGGACGGTGGGACCAAACAGACGGAGCGAGAACGGGCTCTACTATTCCAGCTCGGAGAGAATACGCGCTCCACATGAGGGCGTTTCGTTCGCCCAGCTTAAAGAGAAGACGCGGATAGCCCTGGTGGGGGATTCCTATACCTTCGGTGAAGACGTGGCGTATGAAGACACATGGGGCTATCTATTAGAGAAGGCGTTAGGTCCAGAGTTTGAAGTCTTGAACTTTGGAGTTCCGGGCTATGGTGTAGACCAGGCGTATCTGCGGTATGAGAAAGATGTCCGCAAGTGGAAACCTAAAGTTGTGATCTTCAGCTTCATCTCCCATGATGTCGAACGTACCATGACCGTCTACACCCCTCTTAGCTACCCTGAATGGGACATGCCTTTTTCAAAACCTCGTTTCATCTTGCGTGACGGAGATCTCACTAAACTCAATGTGCCTCCCCTCGCGTCAGAAGCCATCTTCTCCCGAGGATCGGTTTCTGAGCTTCCCTTCCTGGAGTTTGATAGAGGTTATAGGCAGAGCGATTGGCGGCAAAGCTTCTTTCATTTCTCCTATCTTGCTCGGGCGTTCATGATATGGTTCCCTCGCTGGGAAGCCGTCACTCCCGATGTCTCTGATGAGGCGCTTGTATTGGTCAATGCCTCAATTTTGAAGGCCTTCGTTCGGTCGGCAGAACAAGCGGGGGCGGCCCCTGTCGTGGTTTACCACCCCAAAAAGGGATTCGCTGCCGGATCGCTTGGCAAGCAAGTGCTCCAAGAGGCCGGCCTTGCATACACGGATCCCACCTCCTGCTTGCTGGAGCTGGACCCTGCCGATTGGTTCATTCCGCACGGCCATTATACACCGCAAGGGAATGCAGCGGTCGCGAAATGTCTGCTCAATGTTGTTCGTCAGGCACTGGTTAAAGTCTCGTGAAATGAAATTCTTCGCCTCAGTCATCGCGTAAGCTCCTCTAAAAAGTAGACAGTCTCACTTTTCAAGACCCGGCATCCGCAGACTAACGGGATCTGTGAATGCTTTCACAAGACGATGTTGAAAGGGTTCTTCCGATGCAAACATGTATCGACAGCGTGCTGCTGCCTAAGGAGAAAATGTTAGCTGCGTAACCGGGTGAGGACTCGCAGCCTGTCAGATGAAGTCTTGGTTTCCGCAACTAACCGACTCCCCCATACTCTGTGGATATCTCTTCTAGTAGCGATGCTCGAACAAGCAAAAATTGGTCCTTTGCTACGCGGTGCCGTGTATTTTGCCGCTCCGGTTCTTGTACTCGGAGCCATCTGGTTCTCTGTTATCAAACACTACTACGTTTCAAACCCGATTATCACGAAAGATACGATCGAGCGTGGGCGACAATTGCCGCCAGACGCTTTGCTCGATGAGCTTAGCAGCTTCCGTTTCTTTGACGAGGGAAACCACCTCTACACCGTTGAGGCGGCTGAGAAGATTCTACAAGGTGAGTTTGCTGTGCCTGGAGATGTTCCGAGACGCATTCACCTTCCGTTTGATCCTCAGGATATCGATCAAGGCTCACCGAATTGGCAGTTGTATCAAGCACGCCTGATCATTCCGCGTATCTTGCTTGCGGCCTATCGCATGACAGGGCGGGAAGAATTTTTCCTCATGGCGCGTGACGTCATTCTAGGATGGGCATCGTATGAACGCCGGGCAGTCCTGCCGAAAGGACAATTGTGGGGTGATCATGCCATTGCGGAGCGCGTCCTCGCGCTTGCTGATTTTTGGGCTCTTTACCGCCATCACCCCAGCTATAACTCTGACGTGGCGGAGGCTCTTTTT
>JBDSDL010000184.1:0-7525 GCA_039920585.1 Nitrospiraceae bacterium
AAGAGGGCACCTGGCCACTCCCCTCTCATCCTCCTACACCGAGCGGGGTGCGAAGCCGGCTCGGCTGCTCAGCGACAGGACCCGCTCTTTTGATTGTCTGGAATTATTCTTCATCCTCCCTGTGCCATATCACCTCAACAATCAAATCACATTTATCTATATAACTAACTGTTATTACTGGTAATAATATTATTTCACCATTCATTTTCTCGCCCGGCACATTCCCTGCTGATATCCCCCTATATAAATGGTGACGCACCCGTCATCCTTTTGATCGAAGAGAGCCCAGTCGAGTGTGAGCTGTTTCGACTGGCGCTGTTTCGAGCCAATCTTGATGTTGTTTTCTATACCGAGCACGACGCGGATACTGCGCTGCATCTCCTGAATCATCGCGTGCACCACTCCCAATGATCCCTCCAAGCTCGCTCGTTTATTCCCCAGAGGGTGGCCTGAATCGGTCTCCCACTACGCGCATCGAGGGAGCACTTTCTTATCGTGCGCCCTCTGCGAGCACAGGAGACCAATCAGGCCTCCCTCCCCTCCACTTTACTTCTTTTTGAGTAAGGGATACTCTTCTGGCCCTGTTCCATCTTCCGACCCATACAAGCTTGGAGCTATCCCAGGATCGGAGTCATGCCCATCAACATCAACCTGCTACATATCTCGAGAAGGAGACTGCTATGTTACGACGTTTGTGCACATTGATCGTGCTCGCCATTGTGTTCGGTGCGATACCGGGTTGGGCAGCGCAACTCAATCGCCCTCAAGTGGAGTATTCTGCCGATTCGGTGATCCAAAATGAGGAAGGGACGATAGAACAGCATATCAACGTCACGCCTACCAAAGAACGCAAGGAAATGCTGACCGGGAGCGGTGACGGAGGGGTCCAGATCTTCCGGTTTGACAACAAAGTGATGTGGATGCTGATGCCGTCCGAGAAAATGTATATGGAAAATTCGATAATGGGAAAAGGCAAGGGCAACGATCCGTCGCAGTGGACGTATGAAGACACGGTGATGGGCGAAGAGATGCTGAACGGCATGAAAGTGACGAAGTACAAGACCATCGCGACCAGCACGGACGGGAAGAAGTATGGCGGCTTCTCTTGGCGGACGAAAGAGGGAATTTCCATCAAGCAAGATCTGCTATACAAAGAAGGCAATGACAAGAAGCGGATGATGACGGAACTCAAGAACGTGACGATCGGAACACAAGACCCCAAATTATTCGAGATTCCCGAAGGATTCACGAAATTCGGCATGGCCGGAATGATGGACGGCATGATGGGTCAGAAAGGAATGGGACAGCCGCCTACAGACCGGCCCGGCTCAAGAAATAGACCCACGGTGTACCAACCCGGTGCCAATGTGCCTCAGACGAATGCTCCGGTAGCACCTGAACCTGAACCGCCCGCCGACGATAAGTCCGATATAGAGAAGGCCGGCGGCATGTTGAAAAAAATGTTTGGGCAATAGGCACATAGATGAGCCGAAGCGGGTGCGGGGGATCACTTCTCATCGGCATGGCCATGACGATCATGCTCTCCGGCGTTGACGTCCGAGCCGCGGATCTACCGGCCAGGCCGTCGATCAAGGCGTCGGCACTGTATCTGGTTGAATTGAAGTCCGGCCGCGTGCTGTTAGAAAAGAATGCGGCCAGACGGCTTCCGCCCGCTAGTCTGACGAAAATTATGACGGCGCTGGTTGCCTTGGAATCTGCGCCGCTTCAAGAGGTCGTGAAGATCGACCGCCGTGCGCTCGTTCATCCGTCGCCTCTCAAATTCCAGGCCGGAGAAGAGTTTCTCCTGCGCGATCTCTTGACAGCCATGCTCGTCTCCAGCGCGAATGACGCCTGCGAGGCCGTCGCCTGGCATGTGGGGGGCGATGCCGGCAAGTTCGTCACCATGATGAATGAGCGAGCCCGCGCCTTGGGATTGAAGAATACACATTTTGCCAATGCCTGTGGATTCGACGCCCGTGGCCACTATTCGACGGCCACGGATCTCGCCAAGCTGACTGAACAGGCGTTGCAACAGCCCATATTTGCCATGATGGTCCGGACCCTGGTCCGCGACATCACCACGGTGGACGGTACCAGGCAGATATCACTCCATAGCACCAACGAACTCCTCCTCGACCCGGATGTGAACGGCGTGAAAACCGGCTATACCAGCAAAGCGGGACGCTGCCTGATCGCCAGCATGTTCAAGGACGGCCATCGTTTGCTGCTCGTGGGATTGAACGTCATGGATCGGTGGGATCAGGCCACCAGGTTGCTGCAGTATGGGCAGGCGGTGATGCGTGCCGGAAACGGGTAAGACGGTTTACTGCCGTCCAACGCGATGGAGGTAGGCATCTCGAAGGTTTTGCTGGGCGAGTATGAAATCGGGATCGAGCCTGGCAGCCGTACGGAATTCTTCGATGGCACGACCCCAGTCGCCGTGCAAGGCGTAGGCGTACCCGAGATTATTGTGCGGTCTGGCTTTGTTCGGAGACTTGAGCACCGCGTCGGACCAGAGCAAGAGTCGGTCCTGGTACAGCCGATTTCGCTGATCGGTGAAGAGGCAGAGCGCAAGGACTAAGACTCCAGCGACGCTGTACGCGCCGAAGCGCACGAGCCGGGGATATGGTACGGCAGCTGTGAGCGATTGCACGAAATAGAAGCCAAGCGCGACGAGCGCCAGCAGAAGCCCGACGGTTGCGAGATAAAGATTGCGTTCACTGAACAGGTCATTGCGGGGAATCAGGCTTGTCGGCAGAAGTTGAATGAAAAACCAGCCTACGCCGAATGCCAAGAGTGGGTACTTTCGTGCTGCGACAACAGCAGCTATTGCCACCCCAAAGAGCAGTAACAGATCGAACGGCAGCGGCCATTGGAACAGGGAATGGAATTCAGGGAGATCGTGATCGAAGTTCTGGTTCCAGGGCTGAAAGAACACCAGTAGCGCATAGGCCGTGGCATGCAGTTCGCTCAGCAGATTGTCCCGGAACGGTCGGATCGTAAAGCTGAACTCCGCGAGTGCGGTATAGCGGGGATGGGTCGAGGCCCAGACGGCGACTGATAGCAGGATGACCCAGAAGGGCGAATGGCGTGAGAGAACTGCAGTTCGAAGGGACAAGCCTCTCAATCGGCGTACGACAACATCCCACAGCAGGAAAATGATCGGAAGGGTGACCGCTGTTTCCTTCGAGCCGATGGAGAGCAGGAACGATATGACGGCCCCTGACAAATAAAGAAAGTGGAGTCTCGCGGTCTCCTGGTGTTCCGAAGCCTTGATATAGAGGAAAAACGCCAAGAGGTAGAAGAACGCCATTAGGCCAGAGGCCCGTCCGGAGATGTAGGTGACTGCCTCGGTCGCAATAGGGTGGAGGAGAAACAGGAGCGCGGTCCAGAACGGGAGAGAGGACGCCTCTTCCGTCACGGCACGAGAGAGAATCCGATAGATCAGGAGTCCGGACCCAAGATGGAACAGCAGATTCAGCAGATGGTAGCCAGCGGGGTTTGTGCCATACAATGAGCGATCAAACAGGAACGTCGCATACAAGACCGGCCTGACCATGTGATCGAGATGGCCGACGAAGGTCTGCCTATCTTCGAGATGAGGATTTTCCAGAATGGTTATGGAATCGTCGTAGTGAAAGCCACCGCGTAAGGCTCCAATATAGATTGTTAGTGTGGCGGCGCAGAGCGTAATTAGCGGCAGAAAGGTGCGGAGGTTTGTATGCACAGATACGGTTATACTGCATTGCGTTCACGGGGTATAGGAGGGACTATGGCAATTTTACGAATGCCTCTGTGGGGACTGTCGCTATACATCGTCATGCTGTTGTGGCCTCCATCAAGCCTCGCGGGTCCGGAAAAGGCGCTTTCGGCCTATGCGGAAATGTGCACGGATGATATGGGCAAGCTCTACAAGCAAGTTGAAGCGCTCGAATCCCTAGACAACTTGAATAACGAAGCAAAAAAAGCGTCTGTCAGCGGAAAGGCGCAGGAATTCATTAACAAGTCCCTGCCGAAATTCAAAGAGAGGTGCCCGACAGAAGCTAACAGCATCAAAGACCTCGAGAATGGGCATTACTTCCAGAAGATGGCGGCGGCACGTGAGAAACGAAAGAAGGCACGTGGCGACATTAAGGCCACTGGAGATAACCCTGATTCAGAATCGTTTGAAGATTTGAGTTTGCAGCAATAAATGATTTTAACGAGGAACTCAAACCGACCCCTTAAGTGGAATAGAGAACTCCTTGTGAGGAGGATATTGATGAAGCCAGGTGAAGCCCGTTGGGCCATTATCACAGGTTCGCTCATACTCGCGTTCGTTTCGCCTTCTCTTCTGACTCAGGCGGCATCTCCGTCGACAGCGGGCCAGCAACCGGCAACGGCCGCTCCGGCATCAGCCGATGATCCAGTAGATCCAATAGTGGCGAAGTTTCTTCGCGATTGCAGTGGTAAGGGAGTGAAAGATGCGAGTTGTGACAAACTGAGAAACGATTTCGTCGCGATCTTGAAGGAGGACTTGTTGACGTTGGGCGCCACCGCGGATCGCCAATACATTCCTGATATTGCGCGAATCTTTCGCAGGCGTGAGGTCGAATTGCGGATTGCGGCGGCGGATGCCATTGGCATGATCGGACCGGAGGACAGTGACGTGAACATGTTGATACCGCTGGCCAACGATGCGGTGCCGGATGTGCGGCAAGCTGTCTCACTGATGATCTCCCGCGGGAAGGGAAGCGCTCTGACCTTATTGAAAGAACGCACTATCCCGATGCGAACAGGACGCACACCGGAGAAGCCGCTCGATGCCGCGAAGTTTGGGTTGCCGGTCGCGCCGGATAGTGCCTATTTGTTTGATTCCAGTGACGCGGCGATCGGCCGTTTGTCCTATGTCGCCAAAGGTAAGAGCGACCCCGCTCAATTTTATAAGGCCAAAGCTAAGAAGGGCCCTTTCAAGTTAGAGGAATTCCGACAGCAATATCGCTTCCAACTCCAAGACGAACAAGAGGCCCTCAATCAGGCGCAAGAGGCGGCGGGAAACGAGATGAAAAAGGTGAAGCCGCCCGATCCAACGAATCTACAGGCCTTTACGGAGTATATGGAGAAAATTGCATCAGTTGGGGCCAGGCAAGGCAGCAGGATCTTCCTCGATTCGTATCAGCCGAATCTCTTTGGAGCGCCAAGCGTCTATATCTTGGAAGAGCGGCAGATCGGCCAACGCAGTTACCCTACCCGCTACGTCGTGCTCTATCAGGAACAGGCATTCAGAAGTCTCGGATACCGCCTCTCCTGGATGACGGTGCCGGACGACACGATCAAAACGGCGCAAGCCGCCTCGCTGGCCGAGGAGAAGGAGGAATTGGCCCGCAAGAAGGAGGACGACGTTGCGAAAAAGCGGGGAGAGGCGCTGGAATCCCTCACAAAGAAAAAAGACGATCAGCAAAAGAAACAATTCAAGAAGGGTCAGGCGGATCTTGAGAAAGAACTCGGATTTTGAGTCGAATAGAACCCCGGAGGAGGACTTCAGCCATGATGCGATTAGCTGCCTGCGTCAGCATAATAGTGCCTATACTCCTGATCGGTGTTTCCGATGCCTTGTCGCAAGGATTGTTGGATCGGCTGATTGACAAAACGACCGACAGCGCGCAGCGCAAGGCGCAAGACCGCGTGAACCAACGGATCGACCAGTCGGTCGACAAGGCTATTAACAAGACCGAAGAAACGGTGAAGTGCGTGGCGACCGATCTGGACTGCATTAAATCGGCAAAAGAGGTCGGCAGGAAAGTCGAGACCGTTGACGTCTCACCGCGGCCGCCTGTCGGCTCAGATACGATGAAATGCACGATGACAGACAGCGCTTGCATGAAACAGGCAAAGCAGCTCGGCAAGAAAGTGGAACTCGTAGAGGAAGCGGAACTCGATGTGTTTCGATGCTCGGCCACCGATACGGATTGTTTGAAGCGAGCCAAAGCTTCAGGAAAAAAAGTGGAGATTACCGACTGACCATGCGTCTCACCTGCCACCGCCGACAGCCTGTAAGGGATTTCCCAAGGGACTCTTGTCTGTACGGCCAGGCCGAATGCGAAGCATCGTTTAGCGAGAGGTCTTCGAAAAGGAACTCGGTTTCTGAGCCAAGTCAAACCTCGGAGGATCGTGATGTTCAAAACGTTCCAGATGACGCTCGCGGTAACAGCCGCCTTTGCCCTCGCGCTGCTGACGCCGGTGGGGGCGTGGGCCCAGAGTCTGGCCGACCGCGACACCAATGAAATCGCCGGCTACATGCTGACCGACGCGGGGCTGGCGAAGTACAGGCAAGCCGTACACAAGCTGCAACCACTGATGGGGCAATTGCCGCAAGATTGCGATCAGGACGAGGGCCCACAGTCTCTCAATGGCATGGCAGCCCGATTGGACGGAGTCCCGGAGGTGAAGTCGACACTCAAAGCAGCCGGTATGACGTCGCGCGAGTACCTCGTGTTCTCCTGGTCGGTGTTCCAAAACGGCTTGGACACTTGAGCAGCCTGGAGGCAAGTTGCCGCCCGGTGTGAAGATGGCGAATGTCACTTTCTATCGCGCGCATGAAGCCGAACTGAAGAAACTGGGCGAGCTGACCAAACCCGCGGATTGCGACAATAGCAATAGATGATCGCGCCGGCGAATCGGATGGATTGATCCTAACATGGGCACGACGAGTTCCGGCACGGAAGTGCTATCCAATCGGGTAGAGTTTCCGCTGTCGGTCGGTCAGGTCGTCACGACCGCGCACGTCGTGATCACAGTACCACCCTACCCGTTGTTTAAGCCTGGACAATCACTGATGTACGAATGCCAGGGTGCCTGTACGAATCCGGTTCGGCAGGAAGCGTGACGATGGCTGTTCCTTCGACGGTGCAGTCGAATGCTCTCCCGGTGACGGTCCAGGTCATCCACACAAGTCCCTCCTCCCCTGGCGCTGGGGACAGATTTGTCGGAAACAAAACATACTTAGTGTTCCACATCATATCCTGTACGCCGTCCTTAAAGAATGCCAGAGGTACGTCGCTCGAGTTATAAGTCACGTCCTGATTCTCGTCATGAATGTGTAGCGTGGCCTTCGCCCTGCCCCAAATAAACTTGGGCAGCTCTTCCGGCGGTGTGACTGGAGGTTGTACCAGCCCACCAGGCCTTGTCGGGCTTCCCGGTCCTCGTGGAATGCAACCCTCGTCCTCCTCCCGCCCTGCTGAACAGTTCGTCGATTGGGGGGCAACCCCGCCGGAAGCCGTCGCCCCATCAGGCAGCGGCACGGCGCGCGCCATCGCCACAGAGGCAACAACGCTGAGGGCGCAAGCGCCACGATAACCGGCAGGGCTCTGAACCGAGGTAATGCCGTCAAAAGGATGTCCTCCTCTTCAAACTAAGAACGTCACGGTACTCGAGTCGATCGATCCAAAGCAGTATGAGTGAGGGGCTGCGCTATGCCCGCGCGATTGTAGAATTTGCCCTTCCAAAAAATCTAGCGTAGGGAGTGGGAAAAGAAGACGAAGCTTTG
>JBDSDL010000185.1:0-2476 GCA_039920585.1 Nitrospiraceae bacterium
CGTTTCCATCTTCTTGTGTGCAGCTTTGGCCGAGGCGCCAGGCGGCTTGGTATTCTTGTGGCACTCCCGGCAGGTGACGCTGTCCCAGTTTTTGAGCGACATGCGCGCATAGTGGGCCATGATCGGCCGGCGCTCGTTGAACTTCTCGATCGTCGAGTAGTCATACTTCATCTCCGCGAGCACGGCCCGCGTCCCGTCATACATGTGCGTCCATAGAGCCAGGTGGAAGTTTCCCAGGCCCTGGGGGACGTGGCAGTCCTTGCAGCCAGGGTCGGCCCCGAGCGCGCCATAGTGCGAGGACTTCTTCAGCTCTTCATACGGGTAGGTCTGGGAATGACAGCTCACGCAGAACTCGGTCCTAGAGAGGGCGTGCTCCCCGCCGAATACCACGGCGATCATTCCGACCACAAGAACGGCGCCAAGAAGCAGGCCGCCACCCGACACGCTCAAGTATTGCCGTAATTTTCCTGCCATGATTCCTCCTTGTCTATCTAAGCCGATTTGGCCGTAAACTGGAAATCCTCATGGAATGTGAAGAGAGGCGGTCCATAACAATACGTGTTCGTGCTCGAAAAATTCATCGCACCTTCATGCTATTGTCGAATTGTAAGTTCTCTGCCGTGATCATCTAGTCTCATTGCATCACCATGTCGACCGTCTATTTCTGCGGGGCCTGGCTTTCGAGCCCCCGTGCACAACGAAAGCCTGTCCCATGGGTCTGCAGCGCGAATCCGCCGCGCCCGCGCGCCGTCGTCGTGATGTCCGAGATCGGGCTATGCCAAGATCCACCGCGAATCGATCGGACCACACCTTTTTTATCAGGACCCTGCGGATTCCGATCCGGTCCATGCTGGTAGTACTCAGCGTCATACCAATCCTGGACCCACTCTCGAGCATTGCCGGACAGATCCTTCACCCCGTAGGGTGAGTCGCCGTCGGGCAAAGACCCGACTGGATGCAAGGTGTGCTCCTCCTCCCACTCACGGTCAAAGTTCGCCCGCTTCGACGTTGCCGGTTCATTGCCCCAGGGAAACAGCCGCCCGTCGGTACCACGAGCGGCCTTCTCCCATTCCGCTTCCGTCGGGAGCCGCTTCTTGGCCCAACTACAATAAGCCTTGGCGTCGTACCAGGTAGTCTGCACGACCGGAAGGTGTTCAATCTCCTTCACGGTTGCGAGCGGGCCGGTACCATAGGGA
The DNA here is from genome assembly GCA_039920585.1 of Nitrospiraceae bacterium. Lineage (GTDB taxonomy): Bacteria > Nitrospirota > Nitrospiria > Nitrospirales > Nitrospiraceae > Palsa-1315. The sequence goes on from JBDSDL010000185.1 coordinate 1,197, forward strand.
TTTGGAGGGCTGCGATGGCCAGTGGCCGCAATGAACGCCAGATACCGTGCATTCGTCACTTCGACCTGATCGATGGCAAACTCATCGAGGTACACAGATCGCTGCGGCCGCTCATCTGCGCGGCCTTTTCCTTGCGGATTTCCCATCAAGAATTCTCCGGCCGGAATCGTCACCATGGGGACCGGGTCAACCTCTTTGGGAACCTGAGGCGTTGCTACGACAGGCGCGACGGCAACGGCACAGACTAGTGCTATCATCGCAACATTAGCGCTCCGGCGAGTCCCTCTTCTCCTCAGGCCTTGTGTCATTTCTTCTGCTCCTTGCTCCCCTCGATGGCCTTGGTGGTATGGATTTTCACTTGGCTTACGAGACGCTGCACCTGACGCTCGTCTCCCCGCTCGGCTGCCTCTTGCGCCTGGGTGATGAGAGTTCTGGCTTCGTGCAGGTGCTGCTCGATTTCTGCCTGCAGGGCAGGGGAAGCGACCGTTCCGCCTAATGCCGCGCGATGATAGACCTCCCACGCCTGGTCCACCTCATGATTAGCCTGATGGACCGTTTGGACCTTATCCGGCTGCGGCTGCCGGGCCGTATCTATGGGATCGGCCTGGAGAGGTGAAGCTCCGAGTAGTGCGATGAGGACAATCCCTGGAAGGAGAATCTTGTCGTGTATCATAGGTGCGCCTCCGTCACGATCAAACCATTGACAAAAACCCTTGCAACCTTCTCTTACGGCCGCTTCATCGACTGTTCAATGAGAGAGCGAAGTTCCAATAGTTCGATGTTCTTGGGATCAATGGCCAACCCTCGACTCACCGCCTGCTGTGCCTCCACAAACCGCTCTCGTCCCATTTCGACGTAGGCCACGATGGAGGCATCTTTGATTCGCTGATCGATTTCTGATGGGGCGGTCTTGGCACAGCGGAAACCCAGACCTACCCCATAACTGTTGTTCAGCGGACCATTCCAAAATCTATGCGTCGTCCTGACCGTCTTTTCCGGTGCAACCCACGATCCGCCACGAATGACCCGCTTTTCACCGAGTGCGAGCCGGTCGACATAGGTGCCGGTTCCAGCTATCCATGCTGGTTTGGTCGGACCGGTCGGATTGACCATCGTTTCAAGCCGCCCATAGTATCGCGGGTCATACCAATCTGAGACCCACTCAAAGGCGTTGCCCCCCATGTGATACAGGCCATAGTAGCTCGCGCCCTCTGGATAGGAATCCACCGGCATGGTGCCGTCATGATTTTTGCCATAATTGACTTTCGCCGGATCAAAGT
>JBDSDL010000186.1:0-4887 GCA_039920585.1 Nitrospiraceae bacterium
GCGCCCGTCTCGCGTACCGTCTCGGCGGTTTCGTCACGAACCCTCGTGAATAATGCGGGCTGCTCCTCCCGCCTTGACAGGAGGGAATACCGCCGATACGATGCCGAGACCAGCTGGAGAGAAACCTTGTTCCTGCGTCTTTCCTTTCATACCATCTGTTCAGCCCTGCTGCTCTTATCGACCACCGGCAACTGGCTCCAACCTTCTACAGTCCTCGCGGCAGCCTATTTCGAGGATGGGTACCTCGGGTTGACACAGACGGAATTACATCAAAAACTCGGGATGCCGCAGGCGGTGCGCGATCGGAAATCCGCTCTGCGCTTCTTTACCTACTATGCCATCACCGATTGGGAGAAGTATTTTCGGAAGCTCGTTTCGCCTGAAAATGGCGAGGATGTGTATACTTTTACACGCGATGGCATCGATGTTCGATACTCGTTCAGTTACACCGTCGATCCCAACGATGAAAGTGAAAATCGAATGTTATTCGTTCGGCTTGTCGATATTGAATTCTCCTCCGCAGTCCCCCTCGCCAAGATCCCCACACTCGTCCCAGAATTTCGCCCTTCAGAGGATCCAGCCTCTCCCTCATTCCGATCGAATATTTGGGTACTGTTGTTTAAAGGCGTCGCGTCGCCAGAGGCTCGTTTTATTGTGAAAGAGGCAAGCAGGGACAAGCTGGAATGGACTCTGGCCTATCAGTTATTCTCTTTGCAGGGCCTGCCGGACCTACTCACAACCAAGGCACTGATCGATCGAGTTGAAATCAGCACGCAAAGTGTCGACCTTGTAAAACAACAGCAACGGCACACCCATGACCCCATCCTGAATCCCTACTCCCGCGAATTCTCGCAGCACCGGCTTGCTCCTCAGCCGCCCACGGCCAAGAAGATACCTGTCCCCAAGTATGCGGACTAGCAGGACGCTGAAAAGTCCGCATACAGAAAAAGACCGTTATTTGGTTTATTTGGTTTGACTTGTTTGTTTGGTTCAACCGGACAGACCGGATGAACCAGATAAACAAAACAAACCAGTTTGAGCATCCGGCGGCAATGTTTTTCTGTTGTGCCACACGTGCACACCATCGAGTCCTCGCGTGCCACAATAATTTTCTGCAGCCTGCTAGCCGACATTCAAGATTGTTTTTGGGGATCGCTGAGACGGGTTACGGAATCTGCTGGACACGGTCTTGGTGTTTTTTCTCGACCTGAGAAGCTTTGTTCTTCATCACATCCATTGGGCCATCATCCGACACGTACATCAACACTGGCGTAGCAAGACCGAGCATGATCAAACACCACAAAGCCAGAAGGCGGATAAATTGGCCTTTCATCACGTTCATGGCAACGAGCAGGACTATCGCCGCAAGACCAGCGTAGGTGAGAATTTCCGACTGTGAATGAGAGAGCCCGGAGATGTTGGGGGCGGATCCGGAAACCATATCTCGAAGCTGCTTTCCAAAATTCGATACCCGATCATGAATGGTGCCGGCTGTGGAGGGACTCTGGGAAGCAGTCGCTAACTGCTCGGTGGTTTTGACCCTTGCACGGTACCGTTCAGGAATCGTATTAAAATTATCTGTCATCACAGGCGTCCCTTGCTCGTCGATATAGGAATAGATGGTGGTCGCCGACGCTTCAATTGAAGCCAGCGGCATGACGAGGCACCCCCAGACAGTCAAGAGCCATACCATACGTATCCATCGCCTCTGGCTGTTTCCATGTTTCGATCCAGGACACATCACAGCCTCTCTTGAATACCACAGCGTTTGCACTCATTCAGTATAGCGTACTTTCTATATCGCGCTGATTAATAAAGAGAAACGGGCAGCTCCGCTTGACTCTCTCCAATTCACGTTGCTACGATGTGCCGCATCATGCCTCATACCATCGCAGCGACCCATGAATCGATGAACGCCTCTCCAACCGATCTAGAAGAACCAACCCCCTTCATCCGCCGACGCCCAGTTCGGCTTATCATCTACGCCGGGCTCGGCCTGTTCGTTCTCATCATGGTGATCTGGCCGCTCATCGCACAACTCAAAGACCCGGACTTTCAAAAACATATCGTGGAACATCGGGTCATGGTCGGGATGTCGAAAGAACAGGTGCTAGCAGCCTGGGGGGGGCCACAAACGATCAACACGACCTTCACCAAGGAAGGCATCCGTCGGGAGGAATGGATTTTTGAAGATTGGGAAAACTCTGCGGTAGTGAAACACCGCTACCTGTACTTTGAAGAAGGCATCCTCAACGGCGGATGGTTCCAAGGCTCAGGTGAACGACTGCCTATTCAGTCCCCATCGAACCCGCATAACCCAAAATCACGAAGCTAGCGCTTTTTACGGCGGTGACGAAACATCTCGCACCGCCAACCGCAGTCGGCTCAATAGTACTTCCGCACGAAGCAGATCGCACTCCTCGACCATGACACGCGAGTTGAGGATGGGGAGTCCGGGATACAAGCTGCTCATATGTTCATTCTGAACCATGTAGGGAATGCCACTGCCCTCCAGCAAACTCATGATCATCGCCAGTTCGCCCATGCTCTGCGGTTCAGTGAGACGGATCATCGGCATGCGACGCACTCCATGTTCAAACAGGCGACAGAGAGTTGAGCCTTCGTCGTTTCGTTGCTTTTTCTCCGCATCCCTCTTACACTCACCAGGAACTACGGGGTTTCTGTAATTTGTACGCGGCGCTCTTTGCCAGGACCGCCAGAAACAGTCAATACACGTTTCCATTCTCGGACCTGATACACTGCCCAGGCAGGAGATTGGCCTTTAAAATAGGCCTCCGGATCTTCCCCACTGGCATTGAGAAAGATCGGCTCCGTGAAGCCTTCTTCCAACACATAGTCGAGGAGACAGTCCGTCACAAAACCAGACCCTTGCAGCGACACCTCTGCGAGCATTGACAGAATGTCTTCTGGGTTCTGAATCGTCACCTGATTCATTGAAAGCCTCCGCGCCATCGAATTGTAACGAGTCATTCACCGGGAAGGCAACAGACATGACACGCCCCATGACGAAAAGCCGATTCCAAGAAGAACTCTTGCGTATGATGGAACGTAAGCATCATTGGGCATGGCCGGCATTCGCCGATGGAACGGTCACTGTCGATCAACTCAGGTGCCACTTTCAACAGGAGTACGGCGTCTACGTGCGTGACTTTCCTGTATTCCTGGCACGTATTCATGGGCAGAATCCCCCGGCCCCGATCCGCCGGATGCTTGCCGAGAATATTTACGAAGAAGACACCGGCGGGCTCTCGCTGGGAAAGTCGCATCCAGAATTGTTCCTGACGATGATGGCGGGTCTTGGGTTGCCGGCGCACGACTTTGACAGAGTCCGTCTCTTACCAGCCAGTCGGCGCTACCGTGCCTGGCTTGACCGTGTCTCGAATAGCCGAGATTGGGTCATCGGAGCAGCGGCCCTGACTGTCTTCGTAGAAGGCAGCGTGAAGGATCGCGCTGAAATCGCCGACCCCTCCAAGCCGAAGACCGCCGAAGAAATCGAAGCGATCGTCCAACGCCACCCTCTGGTGCAATACCACGGACTACCCCTTGATTCCATGGATCTGATTCGCGCGCACCAAATGGTCGAAGCCGGACACCGTCATGATGCCTACGCCATGGTGGTAAATTACGCCACGACACGAACCCAGCAACAGGCCGTTCTGAGCTGCCTCAAGAAATGCCTGACGCTCTGGCAGGCCTATCGCGATGCAATCGCCAAAACCTGTGGAATAAAAAAGAACTAATTGTGCCTTGGCAGACCCATCTTGCATTTTTGTTTCTTGTTCTAATCTTCAGCCATCCACCACTAGCCATCAGCGCTCTTCCTTCCAACGACATGGCACTGGTGCCTGCAGGAGAATTCCTGATGGGAAATCCGGTCGGCAGCGATGGTCTTCCTGACGAACAGCCGCAGCGTCTCGTCTACATCGCTCCATTCTGGATTGACCGGTACGAAGTGACGAACGATCGCTATGCGCGATTTGTCCAGGCGACCGGACATCGCGCACCGGCACACTCCAACCCTGCTTCCACATTGTGGGAGGACAATGCGCCGATCTCCGGCATCGGCACCCATCCCGTGGTGAATGTTAGTTGGGAAGATGCCGTAGCCTACTGCGCCTGGATGGGCACGCGCCTGCCGACCGAGGCGGAATGGGAAAAGGCCGCGCGCGGCTCCGATGGCCGCCGCTACCCTTGGGGAAACGAGTGGGACTTCACGAAGGCCAACAGCGCCAGCTATTGGGCGGGACGAACCATCGACTTCCAGAGCGGAGCCGACTGGGAAGCCTTCTGGATCAAGGGTGAGGGAGCGAAGATTTCAAAAGAGAAGGGCATCAAAGGAGAGGTGCTCACGACACCGGTTGGCAGCTTTCCTGAGAGCGTCAGCCCCTATGGCCTCCATGACATGGCAGGCAACGTCGCTGAATGGGTGCAGGATTGGTATAACCCAAACTACTACAAAGAGGCCCCCCTCTCGGATCCCCAGGGACCTCCTCGCGGAGCGATCAAAGCGATGCGAGGCGGGTCCTGGTTGAAACCGGCTATCAGTCTTCGCACAGGCGACCGCGACTGGGGCCTGATGGATAGTCGCCCAAGCGGCACCGGCTTTCGCTGCGCACAAGACGCGTATTAGGACAGCAGAACTTCGGCGGCTGACAGGTCTAGGACATGCCCGGTCTGTCTGGTCCATCTGGTGAGCCTTATGCAACCAACCAAACCAGACAGACCGAACAGACCAAATGAACAAGAGAGGCTGGCGGACTTTTTCAGCATCCTGGTAAGAGACGGTTGACCGTTCAACGGAGGACCCTGCAGATGTCGGAACATCAGGTTGAGCCCCACGTCTTTGTCATTATCGGTGCGACCGGC
>JBDSDL010000187.1:0-11898 GCA_039920585.1 Nitrospiraceae bacterium
TACCAGCTCCGTGCCGTTGCATAGTCCTGTGATACGCCTCGCCCGTTGGCATACAATTGCCCAAGGTTGTACTGCGCCTGCGAAACACCTTGGGCTGCCGATTGCTCCCACCACTGTCGTGCCTTCTTATAATCCTGTGGCACACCCAGCCCATCGGCAGACAGTTGCCCGAGCTGGTTCTGCGCCCACGCATTGCCACGGGCAGCGGCTTTCTCGAACCATCTCCGTGCCGTCATATAATCCTGCGGCACGCCTCGCCCATTGGCATACAGCTGCCCAAGCTGGTTTTGTGCCGAGGCATTGCCCTGGGTGCCCAGCATCTTCAGTTGTTGCAGGTCCACGTCTGAGATCATCTCCGGTGGGGAAGCCAGCGCACGCCCAGGAGTCTGCGCCAGTTGTCGCTGCATCGCATCGAAGCCATTGAGACGCTCCTGTTGGGCGGCTGCCGTTGGAGGATTTTTCGGAGGTGTCGTCGTTTCATCCGTCTGAGCAGAGCTGTTGGAAGCCCTATTCCGTACAACCACGGCCTGGTGAAGATGCTCTTCGTCTTCATCTACAAATGACTCAGCCGTGGGAAGTGTCTCCCGTTCAATCTTCTGAGGAGGCTTATTCGAAATAATCACTTTAGATGGTTTCGTCAGTACGAATACGATGACGAGGGTAGAGAGTGCGCCTATGGCCAGCATGGCCATTCGGGCACGGGGGAAAGATTGATTTCCTTGGGCCGTTGCGGTGCCAGTGCGGTTGTGTCCCTCCGTCGCTCGGCGCCGGCGCTGGTACGTGTCCCAGCTCTCACCTTGCTCGGGAGCGGGGCGAATCGGTGCGTGACAGGAAGGGCACGTCACAGGCTCAACAGGCTTCGCACTCCGTCCCCCGCAGGCACGTAACCAGCCGTCATACCGTTGCTTCAAGACAGGGTCACTGAGCGTCTCGAAGGCCACATTAATCTTCCCGGACTTCTCCTCCGCCTTCTTCAGAAGCGTGGGTCTATGGTGAAAGCGGTCGGGGTGCCAGACTTGCAACAAGAGTCGATAGGCCTCCTTGATCTCTTCAGGCGTCGCTCTATCCTGAACTTCAAGAGTGGTGTAGTGGGTCTCCATACTCGATACTCCAACAAATTGAACCTGGGCATCTCCCGCGAGCCCAATGGGAAAGGAAAAAGGCCACGTGCCATATAATATCCCAGTGCACCAATCGGTGAAAAGCATGGATTGGGTAGCGCCAACAGTGTACTTTTCCAGGTCGACCTGGTCTACCGTCGTATTAAGAGGGTCGTGAAGGGATGGGGGAGGAGTGTTCAATGGGTCGGACGAGCGGGGAGGGGTTTCTCGAAGTAGGAGTCGCGGCCACGCGACCCAGATTTCCCCATGCGACACCTTGTGCTTTGATCGTCCCGCTCCTAGAATGGGCTGCCATGAGCTGGATTGATGGCGTAATGGGCCTGACGGAAGATCAGTGGACTGTGGTTGGGTTCATGGGCTCCGCGCTGGCGTGGATTGTGGTGCTGACGGTGTGGTACATGCGGACGAGGACGAAGACAAAGTAGCAGTTGACCGTAGCAGCGCATCTCCACGAGACTATCTTGTTCAACGACTCTGCCCTGACAGTGGCGGCTCAACCGGTCCGGCCCATTCGCCGTCTAAGTCCTTCAGTACCAGATCGTCTGACGTTGCGAGGTAGGGTCCGTCTCCGTCGTCATCAATGAAGTGTAGAACCTTCACGGTGTTTCCATCGGATACACCGCGATACCAATACCACCCTGTTTTCGTCGGCTTCTTAGTTGTCCAGGTCACTCCTCCACCTCCCCAGCCCAGGTCAATGAGGGTTTATCCGCAAACGTTCCGTCACAGGTGATTCGCTCTTCAGCAGCAACCTCTTCTTCTCCAGTCTATATACCACCTCTTGCCACTCAATGAAGTCAATAGTCATTCCTGACCCAATATCTTCGATCGTTGACCCTTGCGGGCTAAGAATAGGAGCGAAGTTTTGTTTCGCGTCGTGTGGTGAGTTGGGTGGCGGCGTCATGGTCTGGCTTGCGGCCTCGTGGCGTCCATGGTAGAGTTTAGCCCAGTTAAACTCAAAGAGAGTTGGATTCATGGCTCGTAAAACGGCGGTGGTGGGATTCTCGGTAAGTCCAGCTCTTGCGAGGGAGTACGAACGGCTCGCGGAACGCGAAGGAACGACCAAAAGCGACTTGTTCCGCCGCATGGTGACCACGTATAAGGCGGAGCGTGAAGAGGAAGAGTTTGTGGTGCTCCAGCGGAAGATGGCTCGTCGTGCCCGCAAGATCGGAGTATTCACCGAGGAGGAGGTCGAACGGATCGTGTTTGAGGACCGCTAATGAAGGTGGTTTTCGATACGAATGTGTTTATCTCGGCATTCGTCGTTCCGGGCAGCAAGGGTGAAGACGCACTCCTACTCGCCCATCGCCACAAAGTTGATCTCTATAGCTCAGTTCCCATCCTCACCGAAACCGCTCGCATCCTCCGAACCAAATTCGATCAGTCCGAAAAAGATATCACCGCTGCGCTCAAAATGATTGGCCGCGCGGCGACGATTGTGCGCCCTTCGCGAAAAGTGATGGTGGTTGAGGATCTGCCAGATAACCGCATTCTCGAGTGCGCGGTGACGGCTCAGGCCGATCTGATTGTGACTGGCGACCATCATCTTCTGGGGCTCAGAGAGTTCGAGGGAGTCCCTATTGTGCGTCTTGCCGATTTTCTGAGGATGATCCCTTTGGAATGATCCAGGGCCAGGAGATAGGATGGGGTTTCTCTGCTCTCAAAAATAGTCAATACTCATGCCTGACCCCAATTTTGTTCTCTTTTCCGTTCCCCCCTCTCTTACTCTTAGTCTGAAATCGCCGCGATCCTGTCAAGAAAAGACTCCCGACACCTATTCTGTCGTGCAATTCCGTCTTACTGGGCTTTTTCGGTTGGCCCTGATGTTTTTGGCGCCATGGTTGCTTTTCTCAAATATTGAGCCACGACGAATTGGTTTAAAGATCCAGCTAAGTGTACGGCAAGAACAGCATATGGGCGTGGCACTTCTAAGATTGCATTTCCCTGTCCGTGTCCCGCGAGCTCATTTCGTAGCGTGGCAATAGACGCAAGTACTTGCTTGCACATCGCCTTTGCTTGTGCTTCTGGAATGTCATCCAGAAATCCATCTTCTCTGAACAGCCGGAGCAAATCGCTTACATCCCCGCTTTGCTTGTTCGTCACAGTTTTCAACGTACTCTCGAAGCTCTTGAATGCCTTGAGAATGACATCTTTGGTTTTTCCGTCCGAAAGATCCTCGCGGGATTCTCGAAACTCATCGTGCGCGCCCTCAAAGCCTTTCTCCCGTAACACATCTTCGCCCTTCTGGACGATCTCCCCGTGAAATAATTCAGTATCGATTTGAAAAAATCGCCCATCAGAGAGGCGCCACGCACATTCGAAATCAATCATTGCTTCGTTCACTTCAGCTTGAAACCTTGCCGCGTTCTCCTTCCCAGAGTCATCGTATGTAGCCAATTGCTCTGAAAATTGCTCGGTCACCTCAAGGGCACACGATGGATATCCCTTCATGAAGTACCCGTCAATCCCAACTGCTTCTTCGGCGGCGCGCGACCTCAGTTCAGGTAGGCCAAGAAGCCGCTTCAACTTACCCTCTGTTTGCTCGAGATGGTTCGTTTTTGATGTCCAATTATCTGAGGGGTCTGGCTGGTACCAATAGCTCTCATTGTATTTTTGGATGGTCATCCACAGGCGCGCGCGCAAACGGTCCTTCATCGAGACACGAATGCGCTGTTCCAGAAGTGCCTTACCGTGACGAATGGAAAAAGGCTGCATGCGTTACCTTTGATTGACGGGCCTTCCGAGATATCCCGTACCCCGACACGAATTGAACGTGCGATCAGAGTGACGAAACTAAGACATTGTACTTTCTCGTGGGCGTATTGGTCCATGACACATGCGCGCGTCTAACGAGGGGAGTCTGCGTCCGCGCGTTGAGCATGCACAGGGAATTGCCAGCCTCTCTATCCCTCTTCCCCAGTATTTGGAGGGAGTGGCCGAGGCTGCCCTCGACTGCGCGCATCGAACGAGCACATTCTGATCGTGCGCGTTCTGCGAGCAACGAGGGCACCTGGCTGCTCCCTCCTCTTGCTTTATGAGCCGGTGCTAGCCTGAGGGCCTAGGGTAACGGCCTCAATGGTTTCCCTCAGAATTTCGACCATGCGTCTGAGTTCAGGAAGTGACGTGCTGAGTGGCGGCATGAGGACCATCACATTGCCGATGGGGCGGAGCAAGAGTCCTCGGCGACGCGCCTCCATCGTTACTCGATGTCCGACCCGTTCTTCGAGCGGATAGGGTTTCCGCGTCTGCTTCTCCTCCACCAACTCGATGGCCACGATGAATCCCTGCTGCCGGATCTCGCCCACATGGGGCAGTCCTCGGAGTGGCTGAAGGAGCCGCGCCATCGTCTTAATCTTGGGTTGCAGTCTGGCGAGCGTCTTTTCCTTCTGGAATATTTCGATGTTGGCCAGCGCCACGGCGCAGCCGAGCGGATTGCCTGTATAGCTGTGTCCGTGGAAGAACGTTTTGAAGTCTGCGTAAGTGCCGAGAAAGGCCTGGTAGATTTCGTCGGTGGTGAGCGTTGCGGCGAGCGGCATGTAGCCGCCGGTCAACCCTTTACTGATTGCCATCAAGTCCGGCGTGACCCCCTCATGCTGGCAGGCGAACATCTTGCCGGTGCGGCCGAATCCGGTGGCCACTTCATCGGCAATCAAGAGGACATCGTATTTGGTGCAGAGCTCACGAACCCGCTTCATATAACCAGGAGGGGAGGTCAACATGCCTGCTGCGGCTTGCACGAGCGGCTCGATGATGAAGCCAGCCAGTTCGTGATGACGCTCCTTGAGGATTTGCTCTATCGGGTCGAGGCAGGCCATCTGGCACGAAGGGTAGGTCAGACTGAGCGGGCAACGATAGCAATAGGGCGGGTCGGCTTCGGCGGTGGGGAAGAGCAGCGACTTGAACCGCCCATGAAAGAGGTCGATGTTGCCCACGCTGACGGCGCCGACTGTATCGCCGTGGTAGGCCAGTTTCAGATGCAGAAATGTTTTTTTTGGGCCGGCATCGGGCCGTCGTAGCTGCCAGTACTGGATCGCCATTTTGAGTGCGATTTCGACTGCCGTCGATCCATCGTCTGAATAAAATACCCGCGTCAGGCCTTTGGGTACGATCCGAATCAATGCCTTCGCAAGTTCAATCGCCGGTGGATTGGAGAGTCCGAACAGCGATGAGTGCGCAATCTTATCCAGCTGTCGCTTGATCGCACGGTCGAGCACCGGATGGCGATGGCCATGGAGATTGACCCAGATGGAAGAGGTTCCATCGAGATACTTCTTTCCTTCTGTATCGACCAGGTAGCTTCCTTTCCCCCGCTCGATAATAAGCGGCTTCTCCTGCTCCCATTCCTGCATTTGGGTGAAGGGATGCCAGAGGTATCGGTGATCCCAGTCGATCAATTGTTTCGTAGAAGGTGGTCGAGCCATAGCAGTTGGGCAGGGGCGTCATCCGTCATTCGTAAAATCTGTACCGAGCTATAACCGATTGACGCATGACGATTAATGGGCACATGAAACGTCGATGCGATACGGAGTATACGGGGGGGCGATTTCTTTGACAACCTTGGGGGCAGTAACTATAATAAACCGATTTTATTGGGAAATGAGCCAGGATTTGCAAAGCCTCATACGCAATTTTTCGATTATTGCCCATATCGATCACGGCAAATCAACTCTCGCTGACCGGTTCCTGGAAGCCACGGGCGCAGTCACGGCCCGAGAATCGAAAGACCAGATTCTCGACGCGATGGACTTGGAGCGTGAGCGTGGAATCACGATCAAGGCCCATGCGGTTGCGGTCCGGTATAAGGCCAAGGACGGGAAGACGTATGCCTTGCATTTGATCGATACGCCGGGTCACGTCGACTTTACCTATGAAGTGTCGCGCAGTTTGGCGGCGTGCGAGGGTGCGCTCTTGCTCGTCGATGCCACACAAGGGGTCCAGGCCCAGACGATCGCCAATGTGAATCTGGCGATGGCCAATAACCTGACTATTATCCCTGTGATCAATAAGATCGATTTGGCGAGTGCGGATGTCGAGGGGACGAAGCACTCTATCTCGGAAATCTTGCAGCTCGATGCCAGCGATGCGTTGCCCATCAGCGCAAAAGATGGAAAGGGCGTGCCGGAGGTGTTGGAGGCGATCATTGCGCGGATTCCTCCACCGTCCGGCAACCCAGATGCGTCGCTCAAGTCGCTCATTTTCGATTCCTGGTTCGACAATTATCAAGGGGTGATCGTGTTGACGAGAGTGGTGGATGGTTCCCTACGGCCTGGGATGAAGATCAAAGTTATGTCGAACGACCGGATGTTCGAAGTAATGGAAGTCGGTCATTTCACTCCGAAGAGGACCAAAAAGACCGAGCTGTTAACCGGCGAGGTCGGGTACCTCTGCGCGAATATGCGAGAAGTCGCGGATGTCAAAATCGGCGATACGCTCACGGACGCGGTGTCGCCCACGAGCGCGCCTTTCCCTGGGTATAAAGAAGTGAAGCCCCTGGTGTTCTGCGGGCTCTATCCTACCGACACGGGCCGGTACGAAGATTTGCGGGATGCGCTGGTCAAACTGCGGTTGAACGACTCCTCTTTTGTCTACGAACCGGAGACGTCGCTGGCGCTCGGGTTCGGCTTCCGGTGTGGCTTCTTGGGCCTGCTGCACATGGAAATCATTCAGGAGCGGCTCGAGCGGGAATATAACCTGACGCTGCTCACCACCGCGCCGACCGTCGTCTATCGCGTGCTGACGACCAAGGGCGAGGTGTTGGAGGTCAATAACCCGACGCAACTCCCGCCTCCCAGCAGTATTGATTCATTTGAGGAACCGTTTATTCTGGCGTCGATTATTACCCCCGAACGGTACATGGGGGCCATCCTTAAGCTGTGTCAGGAGCGGCGTGGCATTCAGCGGGGCATGCATTTTCTCGATCCGACGCGGGTGACGATCAGTTATGAAATGCCGCTCAACGAAGTCATCCTCGATTTTTACGATAAACTCAAGTCACGCACGCAGGGCTATGCTTCGCTCGATTATGAGCTGCTCGGCTATCGCGAGTCCGATCTCGTGAGGCTCGATATTCTCTTGAACGGCGAGGCGGTCGATGCCTTGTCGTTTATTACCCATAAAGATCGTTCCATTCAGCGTGGGCGTCTGCTCGCCGAGAAAATGAAGGAGCTGATTCCACGGCAGATGTACGAGATTGCTATTCAGGCGGCGATCGGGAGCAAGATCATCGCGCGCGAGACGATCGGAGCCATGAAAAAGAACGTGCTGGCGAAATGCTACGGTGGCGATATTACGCGGAAACGCAAGCTCCTCGAGAAGCAGAAGGAAGGGAAGAAGCGCATGAAATCGGTAGGGAGCGTGGAAGTGCCGCAAGAGGCCTTTCTCGCCATCTTGAAAGTCGGTGAGGAATGAGCGGGGACACGAAACGTCCCCCATCGGACGACCTCAGGCCTGGGACTCAACAGGGGCCGACGGATGCCGCAGGAGCGCCGGTGGCATTCGCCGAGCCGTCGGCGGTGGCACGGCTGGGCAAGAAGTCGCTCTTTCGCGAGTATGGAGAGGCCATTGTTGTGGCGATGCTCCTGGCCTTTGCGATCCGGGTGTTTGTCGTCCAGGCCTTCAAGATTCCCTCCGGCTCGATGATTCCCACGTTGTTGATCGGGGATCATATCCTGGTCAGCAAGCTGTCCTACGGCATTCAATGGCCCAGCCAGTTCAAGTTTTCAGCGGGCTTTCCTCCCATCAATTGCTACGCCTCGCAGGCTCTCATCGAATTCGGCAAACCGGAGCGGGGAGACGTCATCGTGTTCCGGTTTCCTGAAGACGAGGAAAAGGATTTCATCAAACGGATCGTGGGGACTCCAGGCGATACCATTCAACTTCGCAATAAAGCCGTGTTGGTGAACGGGGTCGAGCTCAACGATAAATCCTTCACCCAACGGATTGATCCGGGGGTCATCGACGGCACGATCAATCCGCGCGACAATTTCGGGCCGGTGACCGTGCCCGATGGCTCCTATTTCGTGATGGGTGACAATCGCGACCAAAGTCTGGACAGCCGGTTTTGGGGGTTCGTGCGCGAAGAAAAAGTCCGCGGGAAGGCGTTCCGTATCTACTGGTCGTGGAGCGGGCAAGGTCAAATGATGGAGTGGGTCAGATGGGATCGATTCGGCAAGGCCATTCAATAGGTAAAGGTAAAGTGACGCGCCAGGCTGCGGCAGGCTCTGGGGTTCAGGGCGGCGGAGGGCCGGCGTCTTCTCAAGTGCTTCGGCAGTACATCTCGCGGTTCCCGCAAGCTTCCGTGCTCGTCATCGGCGACCTCATCCTCGACCATTATATCTGGGGCCGCGTGAGCCGCATCTCGCCGGAAGCTCCGGTGCCGGTGGTCCATGTCGATTCCGAATCCTTGAAGCTCGGCGGCGCGGCGAACGTCTTCAATAACATTCTGGCTCTGGGGGGGAAAGCCGATCTCTGTGGTGTCATCGGTTCGGATGAAAGCGGTCGGATGCTTCTCAAAGAGTTAGGATCGACACGTTCCGGACGTGGAGGGGTCGTGATCGACCAGGATCGCCCGACCACCAGAAAGTCCCGCGTCATTGCGCATAATCAGCAGATTGTGCGGTACGATGTGGAGCGCCGCGCGGAACTCAAGCCGGCGATGCAACGGCGGATTCTTCGCTACGTGGAATCGCGGTTACGGGAACTGTCCTGTCTCGTGGTGTCGGACTATGCTAAGGGGGTAGTGAGCGCCACGCTGATGTCGGAACTCACGCGGCTCGCCGCACTTCGCGGCATCCCCATGGTCGTCGATCCGAAAGTCGAACACTTCAGTTACTACAAGGGGGCGACGGTTATCACGCCGAACCATCTTGAAGCGACTCAAGCCGCCGGGGTCCATGGCGATGACGATCAGGCCAACAACGAGGCCGGTGCGATCATCCGACAGCGTTTAGGCTGCCAAGCGGTGCTCATTACGCGCGGCGAAAAGGGGATGAGTTTATACGAGGGCGAGGGCGTCTCCTGGCACATTCCCACTCAAGCTCGCCAAGTCTTCGATGTCACTGGCGCGGGCGATACGGTGATCGGGACGCTGGCTCTCGCGCTGTCGACCGGCGCGTCGACGAGAAATGCCGCAACCTTGGCCAACTATGCCGCGGGTGTCGTCGTCGGCATGGTCGGCACGGCGACCGTTTCGGCACAGCAGCTCTCGGAGGCTCTCGGCCATGACTAAGGCCACACCATGCGTCATGGTGGTGATCCCGGCCCGGTATGGGTCGTCGCGCTTTCCTGGAAAACCCCTTGTCATGCTCGGTCGGAAGCCCATGATCCAGCATGTGTACGAACATGCTTCGGCCTGTCGAGCGGTGACGGAGGTCCTGGTTGCCACTGATGACGAGCGGATCAAACAGGCTGTGGAAAAATTCGGCGGGCGCGTGGCGATGGTCGCCGGAGACTATCGGACAGGTACCGATCGAGTCGCCGGAGTGGCTCGCATGTTCGACAGGGACTATTTTGTGAATCTGCAAGGAGATGAGATCCCCCTGCAGCCTGATTTGTTGACGGATCTCATCGAGCCGTTCATCGAGAGCGGCGCAGGAATGGGCACATTGAAGCGTACGATCGATTCGACGGAAGATGTCCACAATCCCTCGGTGGTGAAAGTGGTCACGGACCAGATCGGCAACGCCATCTATTTCTCACGCGCACCGATTCCGTTGGTGCGGGACGACGC
The DNA here is from genome assembly GCA_039920585.1 of Nitrospiraceae bacterium. Taxonomy (GTDB): domain Bacteria; phylum Nitrospirota; class Nitrospiria; order Nitrospirales; family Nitrospiraceae; genus Palsa-1315. Next base: position 9,850 of record JBDSDL010000187.1, read on the forward strand.
CGCTCGCCGAGCGGTCGAAGGGCTGCATTACATTCATCTCGGTCTGTATATGTATCGGCGTGACACCCTCTTGAAGCTGGCATCCCTTCCCACCGGACGGCTGGAAGATGCGGAAAAACTCGAACAGTTGCGCGCGCTGGAGCATGGCATTCCGATCAGAGTCTGGGAAACTGAACATGTCTCCTTGCGCGTGGATACGCCGGAAGATGTCGAGTCGGCGGCAGAGAAGCTCCAACAGAGTGACGGTATCAAACAGGAGTTGGGCGCGCTAAAGGCAGCCCCTTCCAGGTAAGGGTGGCATGCGTGTCTGAGTTATACGATCCGACAAGATGGGGGCTACGATGAGCAAGTTCATTTTTGTCACGGGTGGAGTCGTCTCTTCCTTGGGGAAAGGGCTCGCCTCGGCCTCGATCGGCAACCTGCTGGAGAGTCGAGGGTTGAAGATCACGTTCCTCAAACTCGATCCTTACATCAATGTCGATCCCGGCACAATGAATCCCTATCAACATGGGGAAGTCTATGTAACGGACGATGGAGCGGAAACAGATCTGGACCTCGGCCACTATGAACGATACACGTCTTTGACCCTCACCAAAGAGAACAACTACACGACCGGCAGGATCTACCATTCGGTCATCACGAAAGAGCGTCACGGCGACTACCTCGGCGGAACGGTGCAGGTGGTGCCCCACGTCACCGACGAGATTAAACAGTGCATCATGCGCATCTCCCAGGGAGTGGACGTGACGATCGTGGAAATCGGCGGCACAGTCGGCGACATCGAGAGCCTGCCCTTCCTCGAAGCGATTCGCCAGATGCCGTACGACGTCGGTCGTGAGAATGTGCTCTATGTCCATCTGACGCTGGTGCCCTACATCGGCACAGCCGGTGAGTTGAAGACCAAGCCGACGCAGCACTCCGTCAACAAGCTCCGGGAGATCGGTATTCAGCCGCATATTCTCCTATGCCGGACAGATCGGTATCTGCCGCCGGAACTCAAGGGCAAGATTGCGATGTTCTGTAATGTCGAGAAAGATGCGGTGATTACAGCTAAGGACGTCGAAACGATTTATGAAGTGCCAATCGTGTTCCGGAAGGAAGGACTGGACGAGCTGATCGTGCGCCAGCTCCAACTCAAGACTGGTCCGCCAAATCTGCGCGAATGGGATGCGATGGTCCAGAAGATCAAGTATCCCAAGCATGAAGTCTCAGTCGCGCTGGTCGGCAAGTACGCGGGATTGAAGGAATGCTACAAGAGTCTTTCAGAATCGCTCGTCCATGGCGGCATCGACCATGAAACGCGAGTGAATGTCCAGTGGATCGAATCGGAGGAGATTGAACGGCAAGGGACCGAGCGTATTCTGCGCGAGGTCGATGGCATCCTGGTGCCCGGGGGGTTTGGCTCGCGAGGCATCGAAGGAAAGATTGCCTCGATTCGTTATGCCAGGGAACACCAGATTCCGTTTCTCGGCTTGTGCCTGGGCATGCAGTGCGCGACGATTGAGTTTGCGCGGAATGTGGCTGGGCTGGCCGGCGCCAACAGCTCAGAGTTCGACGAAGCCTCCCCCCATCCCGTCATTCATTTGATGTCGGATCAGCAATCCGTCAGCGACAAGGGCGGGACGATGCGACTGGGGTCTTATGTCTGTGTGCTCGGCGAGGGAACCTTGGCTCAAAAGATGTATGGGGTGAGCGAGGTGCGCGAACGCCATCGGCATCGATACGAATTCAACAACGCGTATCGCGAACGATTGCTGGCCAAGGGATTCGTGCTGAGCGGGCTTTCGCCGGATGGCCGGCTTGTCGAGATCATCGAATTGAAGAACCATCCTTGGTTCCTCGCGACGCAGTTCCATCCGGAATATAATTCGCGGCCTCACCGCCCGCATCCGTTGTTTAGCGGCTTTGTTGGTGCCGCACTTAGAAGAAAGTGCGGCCACTAGAATGAGGATGCTGAAACTGCCTATCAACGGCGTTCTCAACTCGACAAGATCCTCAACGTAGCCGAGAGGCTACGCCTCCGGTCTTGTCTCGTCTGCGGCCTTGTTG
>JBDSDL010000188.1:0-7823 GCA_039920585.1 Nitrospiraceae bacterium
TCTATTTGGTTGCCCACACTCACCGCGATGGACGATCCCACATACCCTCAGCATGCTATGAAGATCAATCACATCCTGAGAAGCCTGGTGTCGACAGTTCAATTCTGTCCCTCGGCACCACTTTTCAACTACTTACACGATGCTGAATTAGTTCTCCCTAGGAGATAGCCACTCCAGTCTTGTGACAACACGGTCACAAGCGCCACTCCGCAGGACTACTCAGGCACTCACCCGTCCGTCCCCGCCGAGGCAGTATCCCGCGGACGGTCCTCAGGGGTGGGGGCAGATGTGGCCGGCGAGGCCAGCGGGACCCAACTGGCGAGCACTGCGGCTAAAACTTTGGATTGCACGGGCTTGCTGATGTAGTCATCCATGCCGGCTGCGAAGCACAAGGCGCGATCTTCCGCCATGGCGTTCGCCGTCATGGCAATGATCGGAATGCGCCGGGGCGGCGCATCACATTTCACGTCTAACGCTTCACACGTCTTTCGCATCTCATCTTCCGCTTCACGTTTCACGCTCAACGCTTCACGCCGTCTGATTTCCTCCGTCGCGGCGAATCCATCAAGTTCCGGCATTTGGCAATCCATGAGCACCGCGGCATAGTCGATCCGCGCGAGCGCCTCGAGGACCTCTTTGCCATTGGCCGCCACATCCACTCGATACCCCAACTTTTCCAGCATCCGAACCGCGACCTTCTGGTTGATCACGTTATCCTCAGCGAGCAGAAGTTTGGCGGCGGCCCGAGTGTTCGCTTCGGCCAAACTGTGGCGCGTGATCAACGCGGCAGGGGTCGGTTGGTGTTCTGACTGTCCCGCCCGAGGCGGGGCCGGCGCGGGCGGGATCGCCACGGCGAGGAGACACTCATACAATTGTCCCTCCTGCACCGGCTTGGTCAGGTACGCGGCATAGCCGGCCGTCTGCGCCAGCTTGGCATCGCCTCGCTGTCCCTGGGACGTCAAGAGAATGAGCCGGGTGGGCGCCAGCACCGGATCAGCCTTGATCGCCCGGGCCAGTTCCAGGCCGTCCATCCCGGGCATCTGCATGTCAATAATGGCGAAACCGCAGGCGCCGTCTTCCGCAGCGGCAGTCCGCAAACTGGCCAGGGCTTGGGGACCGTCTGCTGCCACCCGACACCGGAGGCCCCATTTCGTCGCATACAATTCCAGGATGCGGCGGTCGCTCGCATGGTCGTCCACGATGCAGAGCCCGCGCCCGCGCAAATCCTGCGAAGCCCGGTCGCCCACCGATGGTGTGCCGGGCGGCTGGATACCGAGGGATACCGAGAACCAGAACGTACTGCCCATCCCCACCTGACTCTCCACTCCGATCTGGCCTCCCATGAGTTCCGTGAGCTGTTTGCAGATAGCGAGCCCCAACCCGGTGCCGCCGTACTTGCGCGTAGTCGAGTTGTCGGCCTGGTTGAAGGACTGAAACAGGCGCCCTTGCGCCTCCGGGGACAGCCCGATGCCTGTATCTTGGACTTCGAACCGCACCGTGGCCTGGGTGTCAGTGTGGTGCACGAGCGATACAGAGACCACGACTTCACCCTGCTCCGTAAACTTGAGCGCATTCGACACAAGGTTCAGCAGAATCTGGCGGAGGCGTCCAGGATCGCCCCGGAGAGCGGAAGGGACGTTCGCATGCACGAGGCAGGCGAGGTTCAGCCCTTTGCTGAACGCGCGAGAGGCCACCAGCTCTACCGCTTCGTCCACCGCAGTGCGCAGGTCAAAGTCGATAATTTCCAAGGTCATCTTGCCGGCTTCGATTTTTGAAAAGTCGAGGATGTCGTTGATGACCATGAGCAGGTGTTCACCGCTGCTGCGGACGATTTCGGCGCATTCCCGTTGCTCGGGCGTCAGGTCGGTCTCGAGCAGGATGCCCGTCATGCCGATGACGCCGTTCATCGGTGTCCGAATCTCGTGACTCATGGTCGCCATGAAGGCCGACTTGAGGGTGACCGCTTCCAGTGCCTGGTCGCGTGCAAGGATCAGCTCCTGGTTCTTCTGCTCCAGATCATGGGACGCCTGTTTCAGCGCCGCCTCCGCCTGTTTATCCTCGGTAATGTCGCGGTTCGTTCCCACTATCCATTCCCCACTGCCCTCTGCATCGGGCCTGACTGTCTCCCCCACTTGAATGACGCGCAACTCACCATCACTGCGGCGACGTATTCGGAATTCACCTGTACCGTGCCTTTTATGGCGAATCATATCCCGGATCATGGCTTCTTGTTCGGCCCGATCCTCCGAAAGGATAGCCCCCATCTGGTCTGTGATATTTATACAACCGTCCTTTGTCGGCGGAATTCCATAGAGGCGGAACATCTGATCATCCCATTGAACGTGGTTTGTCCGGGTATTCCACTCCCAGATCCCTACCTCTGTCGCCTTGAGCGCCAGACTGATTCGAAAGAGCGCTTGAGAGAGTTCATCTGTCCGTTTGGAGACCTCACGTTCCAGGCTTTGCTGATGTTGTCGAATGCTCTCACGGGAGACCCGTAGGTGGGCCGTCAGGATGTTGAAGGAGTCGGCAAGATCGGCAATCTCGTCTCGTGAGTTGATGATGACCTGACTGTCCAACTGTCCTGCTACAAGGGATTGAGTGGCTTCAACCAGTCGACGAATCGGAGTTGTAATGCGATTGGTCAGGACAATCGTGAAGGTGAGACCAATCAGAAGGATCACCGCGACGATCATGCTTAGCCAGGCTAGAAAATTTCGCACCCCCAGGTCCACGCGGCTCTGCCCTAGACCTAAGCGAACGTAGCCTATCATCTGCGACTCATTTCGGTCTTGGCCAGTGTCGAGGAACAGGTTGTCGTCCAACCGCGTGGCGTGGGTATGGACGGGCGCGAGGATGTCCACATAGGTTGATTGATTGGGCTGGTCGATGAACGGACGCACCACTGTCTCGTTGCTTGCCCAAGAAGGAAGCGTAGAAACCAGGCTGACGAGCCGTGGTTCTCTCGTGCTGGTCGCAAGCAGCTTTCCGCTTGCGGCAAACACAACAATATAGGCAACATCCGGGTCGAGCTTGACGCTGTCGACGATTCGGTTTAGGGCATCCTGATTTTCAGTATAGAGGCTATATTCAGCATTTTTGACCAGCATGGCGGTGGTGATTTTGCCTCGTAGAATGAGGTCGTCATAGGAGGAGGATCGCTCATGTTGAACGACCAATACGCCGAGCCCGAGGGCCGTCGCGAGAATGAGCGACAGACTCAGCAGGTTGAACTTTGTTCTCAGCCCGACCCTTTTCTTGGTTATCATCATGCCATGAGCCTTATGGAAAAACCTGTTGGGCGTTCTTAACCACAGAGGGAGAAAATTCCAGTTTCATATGGTCCGCGGTCTTCAGATTCAGCGAATACAGTATTCTGCGAGGCGACTCGACGGCCAATGTGCTCGCTTTCGTTCCTTGCAGGATCTTGATCGACAACTCTCCACATTGGGCTCCGAGATCTTTGTAGTCCCGATCCAATGCATACAGGGCTCCAGCTTTCACCCACGAGGAGGACAATCCAACGAACGGCACCCCTCTGCGAAATGAAAACAACAAGATGGCTTCGGCAGTTTGCGGCGACAACACCAGTTGATCGTTGATGCCCCACAGGAGGTCGGTACTCCTGGCCAGGCTTTCAAGGGCATCGGGCAGCGCTCTGGGAGTTTCGACCTCCTTGGCCAAAAGAGTCAGTCCTTCCTTCTTGGCAGCCTGAACAGCCGCGTCAATTTTGACTTGGTTTTCTTTGGGGTTATACAGCACGCTGATATTTTTGATTTCCGGCACGAGTTTATGCATCCATTCAAATTGTGTCACAAAGGGAAAGTCGAGGACGACCCCAGTTGCATTCTTCGATTTCCGTAGATCATCCAGATTGGTGACCAAGCCGGCAACGATGGGAATATCACCCGCCTCAAGCAACGCGGTCTGGGTTGCCAATGTCCCGATCGTAAGAATGAGAGACGGTGGTTGTTTCATGATGCCGCGGATCACTTCGGAGGCCTTGCCGGCATTCCCCGAAAGCCCGTAGTAATCAAAGACGGCGGCGACGCCTTCTTTCTTCAGGAAATCCTGAAATCCGGTCGCAACATCCTGGTACGGAGGGGTAGTCTGACTGGCGATCACCGCAATTCTGAGATCCCCGGAGATGGCACTGCCATGACTGAGGCTCATGGCGAGTATCGCCATAGCGCAGATCGTTAGCCAATTCATTTTGTTGCTACGGCCTATCCTCACGGTGTCAGCCTATTAATAACGGTATTTGAGTTTTATCCAGAACGTGCGACCGTTCTGTTCAATCGTGTCCTGCATATGATCGCCTGAGCCAGGATCACCATAGTGATAGTTGAAGAGGTTGCTGACCTGGCCGGACAATTCCCAGCCATTCACGAGCTTCGGACTGAAGAGACTGAGGTTAGTGAGAAACACTTCCTTCGCCTGATTTCCAGCAACGGTATCACGCCGACTGGTATAGCGTGATTCAAGTCCCCCAAAGATCTTGTCCGAGAAGAGGGGGACGATCAGATTCAATTTTGCCAGGCTCTGGGGTGAGTCGCTGAGTGTGATGCCAGTCGAGTCGTCCTTGGCTTTCTGAATGGCATAACTGAGCCGCCCTTCCACTCCCGACGGCCATTTCCCCTCGAGCGTCAGTTCCAGCCCATTGGCTTTGATTCTATTCGCGTTTTGATACTGGACCTGATCGTCGGCGGTGCCCAAGGTGCCGTCAGGTCCGGGAAGGGAGGCCTGAGTGATCAGTCCCTTGATCTGGTAGTGGTACAGCATAGCCGACGCACGCAGGTTGGCAGTGAGCGACTGTTCCAGCACCGCTTCATACGTCGTAATGCGTTCAGGTCTGAGGCTCATATTCGATAATGATGTCGTGGCTGCGTAATTTTGTTCAAAAGGATTCGGCGCTCGGAAGGCTTGTCCGTAAAGCAGTTTTGCCGTGGTATTGGTCCAGTTGTAAATCAGCCCGGCGCGCGGATTGGTGGTCCCGCCGAACGTTGAGTAGTGATCGTGCCGGATCCCGACGTTCAGGAGCAGACGATCCGTGATGGCCCATTCCTCTTGCCCGAAGACAGCCCAGACCGTCGAAGACCGGCGATCATCGAGATAGATGGCAGGAGGAACATCATCTTTGTTGTTCTGGTCGGTTTGAAATTGATTGCGGTACTCCGTACCGAGTATGACTTTGTGCCGATTGAAGAGTCGTTTGACGACCGAGAGCTCCGCCCCTCCTTGCTGCGCGAGCGTATAGTCTTGATTGAGGGTGGGCGGGGGATAGTCATAGGGATAATCCCCGCGATAGTAGTAGCGATCATAGTACCCACGAACGTTCAGAGTCAGGTCACTTGCAAACTCATGACGATATTTCAGGTCGAGGTAGCCCCTTTGGTCAAGGGTTCCTTCTGAGCCACTATTGAATATCGTGCCAAATGAGGCGGTGGGGACTTTCTTTTTCCGCGAGACGTATCCGCCTTGTAGGGTGAAGTCTCCGTATGAGGCTTTACCAAAGAAGTTCTCGAAGTTCTCTGAGTCGCTCTTGATCGCATGGCCATTGTTCGTCGCGGGTGCGTTGTACTCTTTGTAGAATAGGTCTCGCTGTCCGGCGCTGTCGAGGTAGGACCCGGAGACGAGAAATTCCAGGCCGTTGTTCAATTTGTTGCCGTAGCTCATACGGCTCTTGTAGGAGTCGAATGTCCCCGCCTCCCCGGACACCTCAAGTCCCTTGAGGTCTTTTCCCCGTTTGGTGATGACATTGATCACCCCGAAGAAAGCATTGGTTCCATAGAGAGATGAGCTGGGGCCGCGGATGATTTCGACTCGATCGATCAGATCCACATCAATGGGCCCATCGTTGCCGATGGGGGCTTGGTCATATACGGCATCGTTGAGGCGATGGTTGTCAATGAGCAGCAGAATTCTACTGTTATAGTCTCCAGGGCGTTTGAACCCGCGTATCCCGGCGTAGTCGTAATTCCGGTCGTTCGTGGTGAAGAATCCTGGAACGCTGTCCAAAATCTGCGTGAAATTTCGATAGCCGTATTTCTTGATCTGGTCGGCCGTGATAATGGTGATGGACGCAGGCGCTTCCGTCACCTTCTGATCGTACTTGACGGCGCCATAGACGGAGGGAATATTCTGAAACACGATGCTTTCCTCGCCTCCCCCAGTCGGAGAAGAGGATGCGGCCGGATCCGCCAGATCAGGGAGATCACCTTGGGCGCCGGCGGTTCCCGCGTTAAGGAGGGACCAACAACAAAGAAACTGGACCATGATCAACAGCTTCAGCAGCAGGGAGCGTCGACATGAACTTGAAATGCAAATCATGGGCAGGCCTTACGAGGAGGCTTCGGGGCAATAGGGAACTCTATGGCCTTCAGTTGTAAACAACACCTGGGGTGGAAACTTGGCACCGAGAGGAGACACCGCATGGCATCTTCCACGAACACTGGCTCTCCTGAGTGCAGGATCGGCCACTGGCGACCAGCAACACTACATGCGACCGATGGTCGTAGCGCGACGCTTCGCTCCGGTCGATTTCCTGTCGAATCGCATCCGCATACCTCTGCATGCGCAATCTCGAGATTGCGCATGGTCGCCCTCCTGTGGGAAGTGACCATGCGGTATACACCTATACTGCGCAATGTATGTTGGTATGGTTAGGCGCCTGTAACAATGAATTCGGGAGCAATTCACCTCGCCAATGCAGTTCCATCCATTGGCAGATACTCAGCATCATCACGCCATCCTAGGATGCGATGATACTACCGGTCCAACCGTTACAGGCCACGACTTCCTATGCGTCATCGGCAAGCGTGTCATGAGCGATCGTCGCATGTTCAACCATCAGGCGCTGGCGCACCAACTCAAATTCGCTCACGAGCTGCGCGAGCAGATCCCCGATCCGAGTGAGATCCTTGGCTTTCCCGCAGGCCTCGATCTCGATACAGAGCTGGCGCATTCTCCATACGCCCAGGTTGCCGCTGGAGCCATTCAAATCATGGGCAGCTCGAGCCAAAGCCCCTGCATCACCCTGCTGAAGCGCGCGCTGTAAGGTGACCAGACGGTTAGGAACTTCTTCCAAGAAAAGCGTGATCAGTGTGGAGAGGAAGTCACAGGAAATATCAAGTTGGCGCAAATCGGCCAATATCGCGGAATCCACACATTCATGAATCGGCCCTCGTTCCTCCGACAACACCAGTTTTTTCCTATTCATCAGGTATTGACTATCCAGCCATCCACGTCATCTGGCGAGCGTTGCCTTGTGGCGCTCCCGCTTCATCGGTCTGGCAAGATAATCGTCTATGCCTGCGTCCAAACATTTCTCACGGTCCCCTTGCATGGCTTTTATCTCAATCACCGCGTCACGCACATAATAAGAGACAGGCGTCCCCCTACATTACCCGCAAATGGCAGCTATGCCAGCAATTGATGAATTTTGGAACGCCTATACAAAGGCAACTTTGTATTTCCCCTTGACCCCGAGTTCCTTGGCTGTGTTCTGATCGAGATGCTGGAACGCAACCCTGACGCTGGTCTCCAAGAACTCGTAATGCGAAGTGAGAAAAGGCGATGTCAACAGCGACGAGAGTCGTGCGCGCTCCTCCAAGGTACTTCCTTCGGGCCTTTCGCCCCAAGCCCCGTGCCGCAACGCTTCTCACAGAACGCACGTTTCCAGGCTGGCGGCGGTGCGATACGAATTAGGACATTAGCGCCCCTTCCCTCGCGCCTGTCCCTGACCGTTCCCCCACACTAGATCACGCATCGCTAACCGCCCCCTTCTCGGTAATCGCAGGAATCATTTCAATCCTCGAACTGAT
>JBDSDL010000189.1:0-3077 GCA_039920585.1 Nitrospiraceae bacterium
CTTTTGTAATCGACTAGCGGCCACAAGAATGAAAATTCCGCGTCGCCGGTTTCACGCGTGGACGTGTACTTGTATAGGGGAAAGAGACGGTCGGTCGTGCCCGTCGATGTGGCATGGTGCTCGAAGAGCGACCATGTTCCGAGTCCCAGCACATTGAAGCGAGTCTCGTCCTGATCGTGGCTACGTTCATAGCGCCAGAACGGAACCAGAGTATCGGTGTCTCGTGACGGCGTGTGCTCATGATCGTAGGCCAGCAGGACACTCGTCTGTGAGATGTCCTGGGCCAAGTCGTGCCGATAACTATAAATGGGGAACAGCCGATGGCTGTGGAGGGTCGAAGAATCTTCCTGACGGTAAAGTGACGCATAGGACAGCCCTCCGATAGACAAGGTGGTCTGGTCCTGTTCCCTGCGGTAGTCGTAGAGGGGGACAAACAGACCGCGTGCCGAGTCCTGTGTCCAGCTATGCCTGATCCAGCTGATGGGGAGGGCGGGATCGAGTCCGATTATCGACCAGCTCCTTTCACCCGTGGCCTCATCGGCTGACAGGCTCGCGATGGGGAAGAAGCTCGTCTTACTGATGGTCGGCGACGTCGTCCGCCAGAATATCCAGAGCGCGGAGAATGCGGTGTTGCCGGTTGTGTCGTCGGCGCGATAACTGTAGAGCGGGAAGGCATGGTGAGCGCTCTGTGTGGGGTTGCTTTGAGATCGGAAGAGACTCACCGGTTCGACTCCAAGCAAATTGATCGTGGTTTGCCCTGTTTCTTCATCGTGAGCATATCGATAGAGCGGGAATACATGGTTTGTCACGCTGGACGGAGTTGCCTCGTGGTGAATGAGGGAGGCGGACCCCATTCCCAGCATGTCGAATGCTGACGCCTGCTGTGTTGTGTTCTTTCGGTAACGGTAGAGGGGGAAGAAACGGTCGCTCACCTCTGTTGAGGAGTGGTCATGCTCGTAGAGAGACCAGGCTGCAAGTTGGCCGAATGGTGGCAGCCCCAACGCGCTGAACCGAGTTTCTCCATTTTGCTCGCTACGATAGCCGTAGAAGGGGAATAGGTGGTCCAACGTGTGCGCGTCGTTGCTGTCGTGGCGGTAAAGTGCCATGGAATCAATCCCGAGAAGGCTGAAACGCCAGTCTGTTTCGGTGGTCGCTCCGGCATAGTCCCAGAAGGGGAGCAGTCGATCGGTCGTCTGGACCGGCGTAGTCAGATGGCGATACAGAAACAACGCGTCGAATTGGGTCTCATTCTTCGCAAGATCGTGCCGGTATCGATAGAGCGGAAACAGTCGATGTTGAGACAGAGACGGACTCGATTCCTGGCGATACAAAGCGAATTCGGACGCACCAAGGAGCGACAACGAACTGTCATTACCATCACGGAAGTAGTCGTACAAAGGAACGAGCCGATCTTCGGTCAGATCGTCCTGGTTCCGGTGTAGATAGAGAGAAAGGCGGCGATAGCCAACGGCAGAGAGCTGTGAAGATCCATCTTGGCTGCGATCGTAGTTGTAGAGGCCGAGGAGTCGGTGTGTACTGTGGTTCGGGTCGTCTTCATAGCGAAACCACGACGCATCGCGATAGCCGAGCAAATCGATTTCATGGGTCTGGCTGTCGGCGTTGTCCTCGTATCGATACAATGGAAAGAATCGATCGATGGTTCCGGATGGTGCAGTCTGATGGCGGTATAGGAGGAGCGCGTCGAAGGTGCTGCTGTCTTCCTCGCCTGAGACATAGCTGTAAAGCGGAAATATCCGATGACTCGTCCCGTCAGCCGTCGTCACATGCTCGAAGATCGCTAATGAAGGTATCGCGGAAAATCCTTTCGCTGGAGGCAAGCCGAGTATGGCAATCCGCTTGACCTGGGTCGAGGTGTTGTCGGCATAGCCATAGAACGGGAAAAGGAAATGGTAGTGTTGGGATTGGTCGTCAGAGGAGCCATAGAGCGGCAGGATATAGCGATAGGCTTCTCTCGTCGATCGGTCTTCGCCTGACCAATAGAGCGGGAACATCCAACTGTTCGACGAATTCAGATCTTCTCGATAGTGAAAGAAAGGAAAGAGCAGATCCCATTGAGCCAAATCAGTGCGGGCATCGCGCGTTGTGACCAACAGCGGACCGAGCACAAAGTTTCTCGCGTAGTACTCGCCCATGACATGTCGGCTGAATAAGGGAAACAGATGGCGCCATGCGCTGTCACCATGGATCAATTTCATATACAGCGGGACAGTGAAGGTCCACTCACGCCCCGGTCGCTCAGAGTGCCAGTAGAGCGGAAAGATATGCGCCCAGGTCTGGTCTCCTCTGCGCTCATAAGTCCCCAATGGCCAGAGAATGCTCCGTCGGAGCAGGTCATGTTTCGGATCCTCTTCCATGGAGTACAGCGGCCGCACAGCCAGTCGGGAATAGCTACCTCGCTCCTCAGCCGAATAGAGCCACAGCAGACCATCGACGGATGTTCCATCTGCAGACCGTTCTGTGCACCACAAGAGTCCAATGCAATGACGCCTGATATCTTGCGGTTCTCCATTTTCTTCGGCCAATGCTCCGAATGGAAACAGCATAGTCACGACAATCAATATTCCTAGCTTCAACATGTAGCATCTTGACATCGTCATGGCGATCCTCCTTTGCGGAGCCAGTGAGTTCATGACGATCAGTTCAGCAACAGTTGTGCCTCTCATGGCACCATCGAGCGGAATGCGAAGGTGGGCGTCAATGGAGAGTTTTAGGGAAAAGCACCATGCTGGATTGTTGGCCGACGACAGGGTGTGAAATCATCTCGCGGAATAATTATGAACGCTTGTTCAGAGGATGGCGACGGTTGTTCATAGGAGGACCATAGGAGAGAATGCGCCAAAATAGACAGAACGACCAGCTTCGTGCTTTGCAGCGAGAAGCTGGCCGTTTGCAACGTCGTTCAATTGAGATTACGGTTGCCGTGCGGAACCCAAGCGCAATCCACTTATCGGTGATAGAACAGTAAACGGTTCCTGGAACTGTTTTCTGCACCCAAATGATTATTTTTGGACAAGAGTGATTGGTTACGTTCCTCCAAAGTATCCATCCCTGTCAGC
>JBDSDL010000190.1:0-6193 GCA_039920585.1 Nitrospiraceae bacterium
GCTTAGTCGCATGATGGGCCAATATCTTGGCATCCTTTTCAGGCACGCCCTCGGTGATCATGGAGACCACCTTGATGTGCGAATCGTCCAAGGCTTCCATCCCGCCCTTCATGGCCCGATCCGCGCCAATGTAGACGAGACTGGTGTTGATCTGTGGATGGTTCTTGGTTGCTTCTCCAACGCTCTTATAGATGGGAACGGCCACCAAACCGCTGCCATAGGGAATTTCGTGTGTCTTGCCGGCGTCGGGAGGATAGACGAAGGCCAGGACGTTCAACGAGCGTTTAATCAGATAGCAGAACTCACCCATCCGGCGCGCGGCATTCACGCCTGCGACGCCCCCCTGAATGACCACATAGGTATCTTTATTTGCCAGAATACTCATCGGGATCTCCCTCTTTCCTCAGTGCTGAGTGCTAAGTGATGCGTGCTGGGTTGAAGAGCAGTTTTTGCTACTCAGCACTCAGGTCTCAGCACTCGTTACTACTTTTGAAGCGCCTTGTCGACAATATCGGTCAGCGGCGTGTTGCGGTCGAAGACGGTGATGTCGAACCCTTCATCCTTGAGCGCGCGCATCGCATCGAGCCCTTCCTTCTCACGCGGGCCACCGCGACGCACCCAAATCTTGACATCCTTGAGCTTGCCCTCGGACTTCGCCTTGCGGAATCCGTTGATGATGCCGCCGAATGTCTTCTTCACGTCGGTGAAATTGGCAATCGCGCCGCCGACGATGATGTTCTTGATCCCAGGCAACGAGCAAACCTTATCGGTCAGGACTTCGACCGCCCAGTCGGGCGGATCGCCGGAGTATTCGGCGTAATTGGCCAACTTGCCGCCACGGGCGACGACCGCATCGGAATAATAGACGCTGGCCCCGCCGCCTGCTGGGAGCATGGCCGTATCCCCACCTGGGATCTCGATAAATTTGACCGAGCCTTTGATCTTGGAATCGACCGCCATCACTTCCATTTCGTGCTTGGAATAGGCCCGGCCGAATTCTGCGGCAAAGGCAAAGTTCCAATCGGGGTGCCGGAACTTGGCGTCGCCATCGAGCAGCGTCACCGCATCCAACGCGATCAGATCATGCTCGTGCTCGCGCAGGACCACGGGGTTCACTTCCAAATACTGTGCATCCTCGCTATCGAAACAGGTGAACATCTTGCCCGCGAAATCGGCCATTTTCTTCAACAGTGAGCCGGTAAAACCCGCATCCTTGGCCAGCTTCTCGAGCGCGGCCTCCGAGGGCTGCTGCCCGACTTCCACTGCCAGGCGTTTCACGCGATCCCAGTTCGATTCGACTTCAATGCCGCCACAGTTGGCGACCAGAATGTCCGTCCCTTCACGAGTTGATTTCACCGCGCAATAATATTCTTCTTTATGAGGGATCATTTCAGATACGATCACTTGCGAGACGGTGATGCTGCCCACTTGGCGGCCGATCATTTCCTTGGTCGCCGCTTCTGCTCCTTTGAGATCCAGATCGACCTTCACCAAGCCGAGCTTGAACCGAGAGCCGAGCGCTTCGTGAGCCTTGACCACCAACTTGGATTTCTTGAGCCATTCATTGGCTTGACCGAGCTTCGACAGTTCGTCAACCGAAGTGACAACGACATAGTGGGGAACCGTGATGCCCCACTTCTTCATTAGCCCCATCCCAGGACCTTCAAGCACCTTCGCCATGACATCACTCCATCAGAAATGGTGAGACACAATATATAAAGGAGGAGGATTCTAACGAAATCAGCTGGGGGACTCAATACGTCAGAGGGCCTAAACGAAGAGGGATCAAAAGACCTAGCGGCGAAGACATCGGACTACTACGGCCTAAGTAATTGAAACTGTGTGCCAATCACCATTTTTCATCGCGGATTCACTCGCGTGCATGCGGCAAGAATTATCCTGGAGCTCGGTTCGATTGGCAGGCAGGACAATAAAATGAACTGCGTTCACTTTGGAGACGGCAGATAATCCGTCCACAGCGATTGGGACAGGGCTGACCTTCTTTGCCATAAACGAGATGGTGTTGCTTGTATCGACCTTCGGCGCCATCCGGGGCAAAGAAATCCTTTACGCTCGATCCGCCACATGAAATCGCCTCGCACAGCACTACTTGCATAATTCCATAGAGTCTGATCATCGTCGCCACGCGCAGCCGGTTCACCTCACGGTTGGGATGGAGCCTGGCGCGAAAAAGAATTTCATTCGCGTAGATATTCCCAATCCCCGCGATCACTTGCTGATGCATCAAGAGCGGCTTCAGCCGTCCACGCTTGGCCTGCATGAGACGGACGAACTCATCGCGCGGCGCCGTGAGGGGATCGATCCCAAAGCGGCGAGCACGATAGTGGTCGAGTCCTGCCCGATCGAGCAAGGAAAGCCGTCCGAACCGCCGAGGGTTCCAATAGCGCAGTTCTGTCTCACGGCTCCCCGTGAACGACATGCGAACATGCACGTGCTGCGGATGTTTCGTCTGTGTCGCACGAAAGAGCAGAAGGCCTGTCATGCCCAGCTCAGCGACGATATATCTGAGTTCGCACTCTTTTTGAAACCCCAGTGCGACGCTCTTTCCATATCGTTCCACCCCTTCCAGCACCGAACCGCGATACCACAAGAGCGTGGGCAACCCTTCCCGAACAATATCCGCCCGTCCAACCCAACATTCGTTGAGCTGCGCGCCGAGGAGATGAGTCCGTAGTTGCTGAGCAACGACTTGGGCTTCCGGCAATTCCGGCATGGAGTGAAATCCTCAGTGAGGGGGCACATCAGCGCTACATGCTAAATACCGAGCCAACCACCAAATCATGCATCTGTTACCGTTCATGGTTCGACAAGCTCACCACGAACGGTAATTCTGAAGTCCGTTCGCCCTGAGCCTGACGAAGGGCGGGGTAAGTACTATTTGCCGGCCTCATCAGTAACTCTAGATTAGGCCATGGGCCACAAGTGAAAGACAAGGTGGATGAAGACCTGCTGCGGAAAGGGGCGCACTTTCTTTGCTCTTGTCGCTACGTGCCGGAGGCTGGGCGTGAAACGCGCTTCTTCTCCTTCGCGCGAGCCTCACGTAGAAGGCTAACCTGTGTGATGGCTTTTTCGAGGTTGGGAAGCGGCATGGCGCCAGGACGGCGCCTCATGACCAATTTCAGAACCTCAGCATACGTCATCCCTTGGACACAACAGAGGTAGGCCATCACGACCGACACAGATCGGCCCATGCCGGCGCGGCAACAGACCATGACCCTGTTGTCTGAAATATGCTGTTCAACCCAGCTCACGGCTTGGTCCAGCAAGAGCGGCTCGGCTTCGGCATACTCCTAAAATGGAATCCTGCCGGAGATCAGCCAACCGGGTGACTCCAACGCATACTCAGCGGCAACAAGGAGCAGCGCGCCAATCTGGACCGGCGGTTCCTTCGCGTCGTTGATATTCCCGACAAACAGCTTTTCGGTGATCATATTCATGATACGTTAGTATAAGAGACGTACCCGCCAGGTCAAGGGGAATTCCTAGTCCTGTCCCGTTGCAGTCGCTTCCAAGCGACCGTTATACTGGCCACAAGATACTGTCGCCCCCTGTACAAGGAGCCCCCAGATGCCGAACCCGACCATGAAAGAAGTGGAAACCAGGCTTGGAACTGTTCAGTGCGCCATTTGTAAGGGGTCAAGCTTTGGAATCGACGAACGCTCTATGCAGGCGGACGGTGAATGGCGCGGCATCTGTAGGAAATGCTACTACACCTTCCCGATCTACACAGATATGGAGTTCTATCTTCGCACACAACCGGATATCCCTTACCGGCTCAAGGAAATGTCCTGTCCGACCTGCAATCAACGAGGCGTAAGCCTCAATTTTCGCATCACCATGTCCGTCCGAGAATCCATCTATTTCCTAACCTGCACCTCGTGCCAGAAAACATATCCGGAGCCCTCCTCCCTGGAGGCGTTTGAATAACTCCCCTTTTCATCCCCTGCGTGGTGTATAATTCCCGCATGAGTGAGACACCAAAGACTCCCGCCAAGGCCCCTGAAGCTCCCGCTCCAGAGCCCGTGGTCAAGCCAAGAAAAGAAATCCCGCTTATTGCCATTCAAGACGATGGTGACATGATTGCCGAGGAAATGGCCGAGATGTTCGACGAAGATCGGGTGAGTCACCAGCACGGCAATTCAGAACCAGAAGCGGATTAGTCCTCGCCTCCTCTAAACATCTTCAGCCATCAGCCATTCTGATCCTATAGCAGGATGACCGCTCGTTTTCACTTATCTAACATCCATTCAAGAGAATACCGTGACCGCCGTCTGGCGCAGCCACTTGTTAGACGGCCAGCGAATCGACCACATTCTCGTCTAGCCCCGTCGTACTAAATCGTTCCGCAAGAGCATTGAGCCCCGTTTCGCTGTTCAAGCCTAACGGTGGTGGCCAACTAGCCTGCGCAGGCTGGGCCGGCCATATCTGAACGGTCACCCGATCCCATGGGCCCCGCTGCACGCTGGTCGTCACACGCGTGGTCGGGCTCACGGCTGTGGGCACTCTAATTGTCAATACCTGCAGTACAACGTGGGCAAACGCCATCGTGATTGACACGCCAGAAATGCCATTAGCATTCACGGCGCCCAGGTGACGGTTCTTGGTGCTCAGAAAGAAGGATGGGTCGACCGATGTAGCCAACCATACCGATGTCCGCCATGGAATCACGCTCAACATCCTTAGTTGCTCGCGCTCCCGCTGCGCATACGCACGCTGCTGTGGCTGGTCGAGAGCCTCCAGGACCATGGCTGTTTTCAAGCTCCACAGAGCGATAGTGGTTTGGCCGGACATATCCAAACCGCGACTCTCACCCATCAGCAACGGTTGCAGAAAATGCTTCGTTTGAGACTCAAGCTGACTCATCCACCCGTTGTTGCACGGCTGGCAAACGCAACGCACCTTCAGTTCCGGTTGATGCACGCGCCAAGGCTTTAGTGTGACTCCGCGTCTTTCCAATTGAGCCTCAGCCGATCGAGACGCCTTGAATTGGCTTGTTATCCAACAAGGCCAAGCGTCTTCAAGCGAATTAGCACTGCTTGAGCAAAAGAAACATTTCCGCATCGGCCACCTATGGAATATCAGGTTCGTCTAACTATTGAGTTATATAGACCGACATAGTTCTGTTATAGCTGCGGAGATCTCAACCCTTTGACCAGCGCATCGGCTGCCATCGGATGTATGCCTCAGACCATTTCGCTTTCATTGATCCAACAAACCCCATGCGTATCTTCATCATAGGGTAATAAAGTTGTGAGCGCTCTCAGATAGCGAGGACAAGGCTATAAGTGGCTTGCCCCGTTCATTCACTTCTTCCCCTCGGCTGGAAGGGATGGGTACGGAGACTCCGTCATAGCGGGAATGAGAATCGGACTTAATGAGTCAGACCCCTTTGATTTAATTGATTTCGCCGAATCCTATACGTTTTCAAAAAAACGGCACAAGAGAGTTCCTGATCTATCGTCAACGGGGGAGGCTTACCAGCAGTCTGCACCCGCCCCCTTCTTTATCTAAAACAACTGGACTGATCCCGTACCTGCGCCCGCCCAACAGATAATGGTCTCACCAAGCTTGCTCGTTTATTTTTCCAGAAGGTGGTCTGGTTGATCCTCTATTGCGCGCGTCGAACGAGGCCATTCTGATGGCGCGCGTTCCGCGAGCAGGAGGACGACCAGGCCGCCTTCTCCTCCACTTCAGAGCGCCGAGGAAGGGGTGCCGCGGGAGGCGCAGGAGCGAAAGGCCGCACACTTCCTTTTTCTTGATTGCGGAGGTTCATACGGACCGAATGATCTGCACCGCTGCATCACTCTCAATTCTTCCAACCGGCGATACCCTCCCTTCTTTCTCCTTGCGTACGATCCGCTCAATCTGAACAATCGCGCCACGATGCCAGCTATCGACAGCCGCATTGTGAGGAGAGGCCTTCCGATCCAGCCGACCGACTTCAGGCCGCCCTGTCTCATTGCACAACCAGGCTCGCTTCTCCCCCTTCAATTCTCGTAGTTCGCTCACGACCCGGAAGGTCTGTGGGCTCCGCGACACAATGGTGCGACCGTCTGTGCGCAACAGCAGATAGGAAAATTTCAACGCGTCTTTAATGAACCCCACCTCACGGTCGAGTGCAGCAATTGCGGGAGGCGTCTGCCACGGTCGCTCTTCATGACACCAATCGTCT
>JBDSDL010000191.1:0-15668 GCA_039920585.1 Nitrospiraceae bacterium
AGAACACCATCAACACCATGGTGGACCAGCTAAACGGCTTCGCCTCCGAAGTCACCCGCGTGGCCCGCGAAGTGGGAACCGAAGGGAAGCTCGGCGGTCAGGCTGAAGTGAAGGGAGTGGCCGGAACCTGGAAGGATCTCACCGATTCGGTCAACGCCATGGCCACGAACCTCACCTCGCAGGTCCGCAACATCGCCGACGTCACCACGGCGGTGGCCAACGGCGACCTGTCGCGAAAGATCACCGTCGATGTGCGCGGCGAAATCCTCGAGTTGAAGAACACCATCAACACAATGGTGGATCAGCTCAACGCCTTCGCCGGCGAGGTCAGTCGTGTGGCGCGCGAGGTCGGCACCGAGGGCAAGCTCGGCGGACAGGCCCTGGTCAAAGGTGTGGGCGGCACCTGGAAAGATCTCACCGACAACGTCAACTCCATGGCCAACAACCTCACCGGGCAGGTCCGCAACATCGCCGAGGTGACCATCGCCGTGGCCAACGGCGACCTGTCCAGGAAGATCACCGTCGATGTGCGCGGCGAGATTTTGCAACTCAAGGAAACCATCAACACGATGGTCGAGCAGCTCCGCTCCTTCGCGTCAGAGGTCACCCGCGTGGCGCGCGAGGTCGGCACCGAGGGTCGGCTCGGCGTGCAAGCAGTGGTGCCCGGCGTCGCGGGGACCTGGAAGGACCTCACCGACTCGGTCAACACCATGGGCGCCAACCTCACCGCACAGGTTCGCAATATCGCGGAAGTCACCACCGCCGTTGCGCGCGGCGATCTCAACCGCAAGATCACGGTCGATGTAAAAGGCGAAATCCTCGAGCTGAAGAACACGATCAATACGATGGTCGATCAACTCAACTCCTTCGCCGGCGAGGTCACACGCGTGGCGCGCGAGGTCGGCACCGAGGGCAAACTCGGCGGCCAGGCGCAGGTGAGCGGCGTGGGCGGCACCTGGAAGGACCTCACCGATAACGTCAACTTCATGGCCTCCAACCTCACGGAACAGGTCCGTGGTATCGTGAAAGTAGTGACCGCCGTGGCCAACGGCAACCTGTCCCAACGCCTCACCGTGCAGGCCAAAGGTGAGGTCGCCGCGCTTGCCGATACCATCAACAACATGACCGATACGCTTGCGACCTTTGCTGACCAGGTCACGAATGTGGCGCGCGAAGTCGGCGTCGACGGACGGCTCGGCGGCCAGGCCAACGTCCCCGGCGCGGCCGGCACCTGGAAGGACCTCACCGGCAATGTTAACCTGCTCGCAGCCAATCTCACCACGCAGGTACGCGCCATCGCCGAGGTGGCCACGGCCGTCACCAAGGGCGACCTCACACGCTCAATTCAGGTGGAGACCCGCGGCGAGGTGGCCGAACTGAAGGACAACATCAACACGATGATCTCCAACCTGCGCGAGACCACCGAAAGCAACCGCGAGCAGGACTGGCTCAAGACCAACCTCGCTAAGTTCAGCGGCATGCTCCAGGGCCAGCGCGAGCTGGACACGGTAGGTCGGATGCTCCTGACCGAGCTGACGTCGCTGGTCAATGCCTACCAGGGCACCATCTACCATCTCACCGACAACAGTGGCGATTCTAAGCTGAACCTGCTTTCGAGCTACGCGCACGGTGGGAACGAGCCACTCTTGGAACAGATTTCCCTCGGCGAAGGTCTCGTCGGCCAATGCGCAGCGGAAAAAAGGCGCATCCTGCTCAACAACGTGCCGCCTGATTTCATCTCAATCTCGTCCAGCCTCGGCAGGGCGCGGCAAGTGAGCATCATCGTGCTGCCCGTACTCTTCGAGGGGCAGACCAAAGCAGTCATCGAGCTGGCTACGCTCCAGACCTTCAGCGCCGGGTCTATCGCATTCCTTGAGCTGCTCACCCAGAGTATCGGCGCGGTCTTCAACACCATAGAGGCGACGATGCGCACCGAGGGTCTGCTCACGCAATCGCAGCAGCTCACCGTCGAGCTTCAGTCCCGGCAGTCGGAACTCCAACAGACCAATGAGGAGCTGGGCATGAAGGCCAAGCTCCTCGCCGAGCAGAATGCCGAGGTCGAGCGTAAGAACTCCGAGGTCGAGCAGGCTCGGCGCGCGCTCGAGGAAAAAGCCGCCGAGTTGGCCCTCACTTCGAAATACAAGTCCGAGTTCCTTGCGAACATGTCCCACGAACTGCGGACGCCGCTCAATTCCATTCTCATTCTCAGCCAGCAACTCGCCGGAAACACCGGGGGCAACCTCTCGGACAAACAGGTTGAGTTTTCCCGCAACATCAATTCCTCCGGCTCCGACCTTCTCCACCTCATCAACGATATCCTGGATCTCTCGAAAATCGAATCCGGGACCGTCACCGTCGAGGTCGAGGAAATCTCCTTCGCCAGCCTGCGCGACACCATTGACCGCAATTTCCGGCACGTGGCCGAGGCCAAGAATCTGCCGTTGCACTTGCGCTTTTCCGAGGACCTGCCGCGATTCATGTACACTGACCCAAAGCGCCTTCAGCAAATCCTCAAGAATCTGCTGTCCAACGCCGTCAAGTTCACCGCTCAAGGCCAAGTCGAGGTTCGCGTCGGAGTTGCCATTGATGGCTGGAGCACCGATCACCCGGTGCTCAACGCCGCCCCGCGTGTCCTGGCCTTCGTCGTCGAGGACACCGGCATCGGCGTCGCGCCGGAAAAGCAGCGGCTCATCTTCGAGGCCTTTCAGCAGGCCGACGCCGGCACTTCCCGCAAGTACGGCGGTACCGGACTCGGGCTCGCCATCAGCCGTGAGCTGGCCGCGCTGCTCGGCGGTGAAATCAAGCTCGCGAGCGTCTTCGGAGAGGGCAGCACGTTCACTCTCTACCTGCCGTTCCACTATTCCGGCCCGGACACCGAGAGAGCTACGTTGGTCGGCAGCACCGCAGTCGAGACGGGAAAGTTGCTCACGGCCCACCTGCCAATCGCACGCGAAGAGCACATCGAGGACGATCGCAACGAGATCAAGGACGGCGACCTCGCTCTGCTCATCATCGAGGACGACCCGCATTATGCGCGCATCCTCCTGGGCCTAGCCCGCGACAACGGCTTCAGGGGTATCGTCGCCAACAAAGGTACGCTGGGCCTTTCCCTTGCGCGGGAGTTCCTCCCCGTGGCCATCTCACTCGATATTTCCCTTCCCGATATGCTCGGCTGGACGGTGCTCAATCAGCTCAAGCTAGACCCGACCACCCGTCATATCCCGGTGCAAATCATCACCGTGGAAGAAGAGCGGCATCACGGCCTCGCGCACGGGGCCTTCTCCTACCTCGTCAAGGCTCCCACCACCGACGGCTTGAAAACCGCGTTCGACCGGATCAAGGACTTCACGGTCCCTCGCACGAAACGGCTTTTGATCGTCGAAGACAACGACATTGAGCGCCAGTCCATTGTTGAGCTGCTCGCCTATACAGACATTGAGCTGGTGGCCGTTCCCACCGGCGGAGAGGCGCTGGAGGTGATGCTCGACAAGTCGTTCGACTGCGTCGTGCTCGACCTGCGCTTGCCCGATATGACCGGATTCGAACTGCTGGAAAAAGTGCATGCGGAACCGGCCCTGAGGGACATTCCTGTGGTCGTCTTCACCGGCAAGGAATTGACCGACGAGGAGCAGTTGCGGCTCAAGGCGATGGCCAAGAGCATTATCCTCAAAGACGTCCAATCACCCGAGCGACTGCTGGACGAGACCGCGCTCTTTCTTCACCGCGTCGTCACCGACTTGCCGGAGGAGAAGCAGAAAATGCTCAATCGGCTCCACGGCTCCAACGAAATCCTGCGCGGCCGGAAGGTCCTCGTCGTCGATGACGACGTACGCAACATCTACGCCTTGACCTCCCTGCTCGAGAACCAGGAAATGGACGTGGTCAGCGCAACCAATGGCCGCAACGCCATCGATATCATTCAGAACACGCTCGACCTCAGTATCGTGCTCATGGACATCATGATGCCGGAAATGGATGGCTATGAGACCATGCGCGAAATCCGCAAAGCCCCGGAATTCCGCACCATCCCGATCCTCGCCCTCACAGCGAAAGCGATGAAAGGCGACCGCGAGAAGTGTCTTAACGCCGGGGCGAGCGATTACATCGCCAAGCCGGTGAATACAGACCAACTTCTATCACTAATGCGGGTATGGCTTTTCAGGTGAACGATATCGAGAAACAAATAAGTCACGCCATGAATATTGACACCGGCTCACCGTCGACCGACGGCCAGGTACAACACCTGCCAGATCAGCGTCGTTCCGCAGCCGAGACTCCATCGTCTGCCTTTCACACCGGTCCCATCAACATTCTGATCGTTGACGATGAGCCGAAAAATCTCACCGTGCTCGAAACCGTCCTTGACGACCCAGACTACCGGCTTGTCCGGGCCGAATCCGCTGACCGGGCATTGCACGCGCTCGTCAAGGAGGAATTCGCCCTCCTCATCCTGGATATCCGGTTGCCCGGCATGAACGGGTTCGAACTGGCCCAGATGATCAGGCAGCGGAAGAAGACCGCCGGGGTGCCGATCATCTTCCTGACCGCCTACTACAACGAAGACCAGCATGTGCTCGAAGGCTACGGGACCGGCGCGGTGGACTACCTCGTCAAACCGGTGAACCCGGCCATCCTCCGCTCGAAGGTTTCCGTCTTTGCCGAACTGCACAGGAAGAGCCGTGCCCTGCTCGCCGAAATAACTGAGCGCCGCCGGGTCGAGGAGCAACTGCGCGAGCTGAGTGACACGCTCGAGCAGCGCGTAACTGAACGCACGCGGGCACTCAAGCTCGCCAGCTCCGCTCTGCACGAGGCCGGCGAGCGATACCGCTCCCTCTTTGACGGCAGCCTCGACGCGATCTTTTTCCTTGGCGCCGACGGGCGTTTCAAGGCGGCCAATCCCGCCGCGCTCCGGCTCATCACTCGCACGCTCGAAGAGCTGAAGACCATCCACTTCTTGGACCTCTGCGCGCCCGATCAGCGAGAAGGCGTGGGAAATGCATTCCGCACCGCCTTTCGGTGCCAGGGTTTCGCAATTGATACAGCCGTCATCACCGTCACCGGGGAACGCCGCGATCTCTTCATCAGCGGCGCACCGGAGACCCAGGACGGAGAAGTCGTCGGCATCTCGTGCATCGCGCGCGACATTACCGAGCGCATCAAAACCGAAGAGGCGTTGCGTCTCAGCGAAGCCCGTTATCGGGAACTCATTCAATCTCTTCCCGCTGCCGTGTACACCACCGACGAGCGAGGCCGCATCACGCTCTACAACCAAGCTGCGGTCGCCTTGTGGGGGTGCGAGCCGAAAGTCGGCGAGGATTTGTGGTACGGATCGTGGAATATCTACAGGCCAGACGGCACACCACTTTCTTTTGACGAATGTCCGATGGCCGTCACATTACGTGAAGGCCGGCCGATTCACGGCGAAGAGATCGTCATCGAGCGGCCCGACGGCACGAGGCGCCATGTGCTGCCGCATCCGAAACCGATGCTGAACGCTCAAAGTGTGGTCATCGGTGTCATTAACATGTTGGTAGACATTACCGACCTCAAACAGGCGGAGCGTGCCATGGTACATTTGGCGGCGATTGTGATGTCTTCTGATGACGCGATCGTCAGCAAGAATTTGCAGGGAATTGTGACGAGTTGGAATGGGGCGGCGGAACGGTTGTTCGGGTATACGGCGGAGGAAATGATCGGACAACCGGTGAGTCGGCTCATTCCTGTTAATCGGCACAATGAAGAACCAAGCATTCTTGAACGAATCAGGCGAGGCGAATCAATCGAGCACTACGAAACGATCCGGCAGAGAAAAGACGGAACCGAGTTCCCCGTTTCGTTGACCGTATCGCCTCTGGTTGATCTTCATGGGAAGATCATCGGTGCCTCGAAAATCGCCCGTGATATCACGGAGCAGAAACGCGTGGAGGAGGCGCTTCGGGAGCGCGATCGCACCTTGACAACGATGAACGACACCTTGAAGAAACAGACAGTGGCGCTGGCCGAAGCCAACAAGGAGCTGGAGGGATTTTCCTATTCGGTCTCGCATGACTTGCGGGCTCCGTTGCGCACCATAGATGCCTTCAGCCTCATTATGGAAGAGGATCAGGGCTCTCGCTTGAGTGATGAAGGGCGTCGCTGCTTAACCATCGTCCGGAAGTCGGTTGGCCAGGCTGGTGAGCTGATCGACGACCTGCTAGAGTTTTCCAAGCTGGGCCGGCAGGGCATGAGTTTCCGTTTGGTCATGATGGCGGACTTGGCTCGGGAGGCGGTGGACGATTTGAGCATCATGCAGAAAAGCCGGCAAGTTGATCTGACCATTGGGGACTTGCCCCCTTGCCAAGGAGACCGGCGGTTCCTGAAAATCGTCTGGATGAATTTACTTACCAATGCCTTCAAGTACACCAACAATCGGAATGAGACCAGAATCGAAGTCGGGTGGATGCCGGATGACGCGAACGCAGGCTCGGTGATCTATTTCGTCAAGGACAACGGTATTGGGTTCGACATGGCCTATGCACATAAGCTGTTCGGGGTGTTTCAACGGTTGCATCGGAGAGAGGAATTCGAAGGCACCGGAGTAGGATTGGCCGTCGTCCGGCGCATTGTCCAACGCCATGATGGGCGGGTATGGGCTGAAGGAAAGGTGGGCGAGGGTGCCACATTCTTTGTGTCCCTGCGAAAGGCCACGGCATGAGGAACGAGATGGAGATTTTGCTGATCGAAGACAGTCCCGAAGATGTGGAAATCACGTTGCGTGCATTTCGGAAATTTGAATTGGCAAACAAGGTCCATGTGGTGCGGGACGGTGAGGAGGCATTGGAATACCTCTTCGGCAAAGGGCGGTACGCCGGGCAGGCGGCCTGCTCGACTACCCGGTTGATTCTGCTCGACCTCAAGCTCCCAAAAGTCGACGGCAGCGAGGTTTTGCAGCGGTGTAAATCGGACCCGCGCACCAAGAACATTCCCGTCGTGGTTTTCACGTCTTCCAAGGAAGATCGCGATCTGACCGATACCTATAATCTCGGTGTGAATAGTTATGTTGTCAAGCCGCTCGACTTTTCCCAATTCACCGAAACGATTCGGCAACTGAGTCTGTATTGGATGGGGCTGAATCAGCTCCCGCCGAAGCAAACTCTGTGAGGAGAAAGGCCGGTGGTCCGCTGTGAACATGTTGCTTCGGAGACTAGGCGTATGAGTGACTTACGCGTCTTAATCGTTGAAGACGAGCCGTTGGACGCTGAATTGGCCGTCCGGGAGCTGCGGAAAAGCGGCTACGACCCTGAGTGGCAGCGGGTCGATACGCGGGCGGAATTCATGAACTCCCTGGTCCGGGATCCTCCGGACATCATTATTTCAGACCATTCCATGCCGCAGTTCAGTTCGGCGGAAGCGTTGCAGTGCGTCTACGAAAGCCGGCTGACGATTCCCTTCATTGTCGTCTCCCACGCCATCGGAGACGAAGAGGCTGTGGGATTGATTCGCAACGGCGCGGCCGACTATATCCTCAAGGACCGGATGGCCCGCTTGGGCGAGGCGGTGCGCCATGCGTTGGAAAAACAGCAGTTACGCTCTCAATACGCCAAAGCGCAGCAAGATCTTCGGTTCCTTAACCAGGGGCTGGAAAAGCGTATCAATGAGAGAACAGCCGAACTCGAGGTCGCGAATAGTATGCTGGCTCGCGAACTCTCCCAACGTAAGCAGATCGAGGAGCAGCTTCGCCAATTCACAAGTACGCTCGAAGAGCGGGTCAAGGAACGAACACAGCAGCTATCGACGTCTTACGCCAAGCTCCGCGCCCTAGCAACAGACTTGACGGTTGCTGAACAGACGGAGCGACGCCGGCTCGCCATGGAGCTGCACGACTATTTGGCCCAGATACTTGTCGTGAGTCGTATGAAGGTGGCTCAGCTGCTGACACGGGATCACGATCCGAAAGTGCGGAAGACTCTGCAGGGTGTCGATCAGTTGCTTCACCAATCACTCGACTACACCCGGTCGCTGGTGTCTGAGCTGACACCGCAGGCTCTATACGAGAGTGGGCTGGTCGCCGCCATCCGATGGCTGGGGGATCAGATGCGCCGGCAAGCAGTGCTGAACGTCGAGATTAACCTCGATGTGCCCGAACTGCCTCTGCCTGAGGCGGATGCAGTGCTGCTGTTCCACTCGATACGTGAATTATTGTTCAACGTTCTTAAACATGGGAAAATCAATCGTGCATCTGTGTCAATGCAGTACAGCCAGAATGTATTATCCATCACCGTGTCAGATCAGGGATGCGGCTTCGATGTCTCACGCTTGAGCGAAGATCACCTCAAGCGGTTTGGCCTGTTGAGTATTCGGGAACGAATGACGGCGCTCGGTGGGAGCTTCGTCCTGCAATCGGTACCGGGAAAGGGAACGGTTGCGTCGCTCCATCTGCCGGTTGCAGTGCCCAGCGAAAGCATGGCGACCGAAGCAGTGAATCCTCCCATAGAGAACGCGGCGCCTCGGGGAACGTTCGAGCCGGACTTGGTGCCCTCTTTTCCCGGCAAGACGAATGCCCTGACTCCGCTTCGGGTGCTGATCGTCGACGATCACCAAATGGTTCGAGAAGGCTTGTGCTCCACTTTAAAACAGTATGACGACTTGACGGTGGTCGGAGAGGCTTCGACGGGAGAGCAAGCGCTTCAGTTGGCCGGCACGCTGATGCCCGAAGTCGTCATTATGGACATGCATATGCCGGGTTGGAATGGGGCTGAATCCACCAGGCGGATTTTGAAAGAACACCCCGCGATGGTTGTGATTGGATTGTCCATTCAAACCGATTCGCACGTATCCGACTCCATGCTGGCTGCCGGAGCCGCAGGGTTCTTGCCGAAGGAAACGAATGGAAGTGAACTATATTTCATGATTCAAAAGGCTGTCCGTGGTATGAAGTCTCGCACGCCTGCCAGATCCCACCTTTCCGTCTAAGGATTGCGGGAGGGGTCGGTGTGAATCGACTTCGTCCGCATTTCCAGCCACAACTGTCCCGTCTGTCAAAGAAACGTGGCGTCACGTGCCGCTAGTAATGCAGGAAACCGCTTGCCCATGACGACGATGGCGAATATGACAAAAAGCATATAGGCGATGTAGGTCGCCGTACCAGCAACCCCAATGACCCCCAGGAGCGCTGCGACCAGCCCAATAATGAGAAATGTCACGGCCTAGTGCAGCATGATAAAGCCCCCTTGGATAGAAATTGGTTAATAAGAGCTGTTGAATGATTTCGCTACAGCTGCGTCTTCATCGCGCCTCTAGAAATGGAAGTTGAGGCCTACGGTGATCATGTGGCCGTTGTCGTTGAAATTCTTGTCCTTGATGTTCTGGTCTCTAGACCGGATATCCTCAAGCCAAATGTATCGATAGGTACTGTCGATCGAGATATGGTTGTTGAAGAAAAACTGAAGGCCTCCCCCGGCATGGAGACCGAATCGATTTTGCGTATCGCTGAAGTTGCCAGGTCCACTGACTGTGGTGTAATACCACCCGCCGCCGCCGAGGAGAAACGGCGCCAAACGAGAGTGCCCCAAGGGGTAGATCAGCGCAGAAACCTGCACCGGATAGGTGTGGATGCTTGATCCGGCCGTGTCCTGTTGTCGATAATCGGCTGACCCTTCGAAAGACAAATATTTGAATGGATTGACCCGGACCTGCGCGCCACCGAACCAGCGTGACTGCCCTTCATTTGGATCATAGTATACTGCTCGGCCACCGATTGAGAAGAAGCCGATATCCATCTGCTGGAACAGCTCGTTATCTGCAGCCTCGGCCTGCTGTGGGAACATAGCAGGGATACCGGAGATAGCTATGGCGAACGCGCATACTGCTAAAATACACTTCATATCGAACCTCCTTAAATTATCCGATTTGGATTATGGTTTCATGCTATTTGAACGCCTTGTTCTGTTCGAACCAATCATCAGCCCACCGCTTCGCTCCAATCCTGAAGGATATTTGACTGTCGGCATCTCCCTGACGACCTCTGGATGTATGACTCTCTCACCCTCTTGATACAGGTATACCGTGGTCATGAGATGCAGAGGACTGGGTAGTTCCCTAGTTCACCGCGAAGGCAACCCGAGCTCTCGACTCGGAAGTGTTTCCTTGCTTTCATGAAAGCAAGGATTTTCACAGGTCTGAGGGCGCAGTCGCATGCTTTGCCCTCGCCGGACAGTCCTAGGCACAGTAATAATCCGCACGACATGACACGACGACTTTTGAAATAGGCTTGTGTTCGGCAGCTCGCTGCTGAATCTTATTTAGAGCGGTTGGAAGTCACGATTTACGTGACCCCCTAGCGAGGCGAGGGCTTGCTAGGGAGCGCATTAGAGCCGCCTGGCTTCGTTTTCTCCTGGGCAGGAGGAGCCGTTTCGGGATCGATTGACATTTTAGGGTCGACTTTCGGAGGGACGACTGCCGAACGCGGGTCAGGAATCGTCTTAGGACGTCGTTCAATGCCTGGATCTATACGCGAAGGTGGCGGCGTACTTGGCGCTCGAGGATGTTCAGGGAATGATGCGTTAGGTACGGAGGGTGCCGGAATGACATCTGCTGACCAGGCCGGGGAAAGCCAAGCGGCCATCATCAGTGGTGCCAGCAAGAGGAAGATCATACAGTTCTCATCAATATTCCTGAGAAAAGTTCGCTGAAATCCCGGACTGGAAGAGCGGTCAAACCACGAGCGCGCATCATCGTATGAACATCGAGAAGCAGGTCATTCTCGTAGCAATAGATCGAATCGCGAGTCATGACCTTGTGAATGGGTTCTGACGGGGGTGCGTTTGCTAGGGCAATATCTCGGTCTGAGAGCGTTCCGACCAGGATACTACCGTGACAGACTATGACGGCGCCGACGCCCAACGACTTCATCAGCCGCACCGCTTCCCCGATCTTGATCAATGGAGTGACGATAGTCGCGGCACGGCTCATGGCGTCTTTAACGCGGGTGCACTCGTGTGGAAGGACTCCCAATTGTTCTGCTTCGGTGGATTCGAGGTGGATACCCGACCGCTTCCGTCTCTGTAGATGATCGGAGTTGGAACGTTTTGACGGTGTTACGGCCCATGGCAATTGCTTTTTATTGATCTTGCCCATCAATCCATCCATTAATCCATCCATTTTTCATTACCTTTAGCCAAACTCGCATGCGCTAGAATACTGTGGTGAGACGATCCCATATCACTGGGAAAATCCCTAGTCTTATGCCCCGCATAAAATTGTGGACATAAAGTGCCTCAGACTGAGGGTGTTGTGCGATCCCGATCCTGTAGTCTCGCGCGAAGTTGGTGTGATAAAGACGGCGAAACGAAAGCGGGAGTGGATCAGTAATAGAGGTGGACGCCGAGTCCGAGCCATTCGGTGTTTTGCGTGTAGAATTGTCCGTTGGGCGAGGGGCCACCGAAATACTCCACCAATACTTGTAGTTTGCGATCTCCGATCCTCGCATTCTCGAATTGAAGTCCCGCCATGACGGAGCTGGCGACCCTCCAATTGCTTCTTTCGTTGGCCTGAAAATCTCCGTACGCCACCGGACGAACCTTGCCGCCCCAAAAGGTCCAGGGGCTGGTAAGTTCGGTTCCCACTTGGCTCGTGCCGCGTTGGAGATAACTCGGATCTCGAACCACCAGCATACCCGCGCCGCCATAGATCCGGAGCCAGGAGGTCAGCTCATAGGATAATTTCAGGTCGACTTCTTCAAAGCTCAAATTGACTCTATTGACCGGCGTCTGACTATTGAGAATGAATTCATCGCCCAGATGTGAACTGTTATGGTGGAGGCGAAGGAAGCCTGAAAATGGACCGGTCCGGTAGCTGGTGAGCAACCCGACAGTATAGTCGGCGTTGACGAGGTCCATTGAGGGGGTGCCCATATTGAATAAACTGAAGACACCGGCTTGGAGCGCAATTTCCCATTGGCCATCCAAAGGAGCCGCGTTACGATACAGTGCGAACGTTTCTCCGAAATTGGCCGAGCCGGTATTGCTCGGCTGACCCAACGTCACTTGACGGTACGCCATGGAGAAATGCGGCCATCGTGGGTCGGCATGGAACGGGGCCACGAGGAGACCGCGCGGGAGGAATTTTGATTTGGGCTTGGCAGGTTCTTGCGAAATGGACTGCAACTCACGGACGTCAGTGTGAGCCCGGTCCTCTCGGATTTCCACTCGCACCACACCGGGAATGCTTTCCAGCGCCGCGATGACTTTCGTTCGGTCGGCCGTGCCGAGCGACGCAGAATCGACAATCACGATCCCATCCTCCACATGTAGCAACGCCTTGGCTGCGTCAAATTCATGTCGGAGGACGGCAGCGGCGTAGCCGGCGATGTAGGAGTCGTCAACCGCGATCGCTATCGACACGATTCCCAGGACGAGACAGAGCACGAAAACCACGCTCCCTGTCGCAGTCCTCACGGTACTAGAAACAGGGAACTGACGTGCGGACACGGAATCTTTTACCCCAAGAGTTTCAGCCATTACACTTCTAGGAGCATGAGTGTTGGCTGCTCGAAACATAGGCCAGAATGTCTGCGCCACACTTCATCTGCGAAGCAGTGGTATCGGGGATTGCCACATTGAAATGATCTTCAATCTCGAAGAGCAGAGTGAGTCTATCCAGAGAATCGAGCCCCAAATCTTCCAGGGGTGTCTCGAGCGAAAATTCGGCCCCTTTTGTTCGGGACAGACTAGCCGACATCTTGATTCGAATCATTTGGATCAATTCCGTTGGTATGGGCTTCATCTGGTTCAACCTGTCAAGACAGGAGAGGTCTCAAAAAGGACTGGAGGCGCACCACTAGTCCATCGAAACGCTCCAGCATCGGCGCCTGAAGCCATGTGTAACGGCAGTGGTCTCCGTGACAGCCCCTGCACGGGACGAAGCCGCATACGCATTGCGGTTATCGATCGCACGATGCGGAAGTTGCATATCCGCGAGGGCTTGATTTATACGATGCAGTGAGCGCCTCGCCGAACGAGTCTGCAAACAACGTAGAGGAATATCCTTGCCGCATCATATGTTGAACAAGTCCGTCAAGGAAGGAGAAGTTCTCCGGGCCCATGCCCCGCATATTCCATTTGGACATATTGCGCGGGAAGGATTGCCGATCAGCCTGCACGAATTCATGTGGGTGACAATAGAACACCATCCGCGAAGCACGCCGGGAGATCCGGCGGACCATCCACTTCATCACCGGCAGACCGAGCACCCGGAGCGTAGCCATGTTGATGGGAAACAGGAATGCCGAGGGAGCCATCTCGATGAGCGAGCTGTCTCCCGGCAAGCGCAGGTGGGATGACGAGAGGCGGTACGGCTCACTCGGCGCACGAAAGTACTTCAGGTAGTGAACCCGGCCGAATCCGCAATCAAATCGGCTCGCCGGAACAGATGAATCGTAGCGGTATCCCTCGTCTTCGAGTGCGCGCAAGGTTGTTTCGCTGACCCACAAGCTCGGTGCGCGGAAGACGACGGGGCGAACCCCTGAGGCTTTTTCCACGGCCTCCGTGGCCAGCCTGATCCAGGTTCGCTGCTGATCATAACTGGCCGACCTGAAATCCTCGTCTTTCTCGAGGCTGCCATGTTCCCATCCATGCGTCCCGAGTTCGTGCCCTCGCCGCCGGCAATCTCTGATCAGATCCGGATAGGTCTCCGCAAACCGCCCGGCAACAAAAATCGTGGCCTTGAGCTTCCGCCGATCACAAAAATCCAGCAAGCCTTCCAGCCCGACCTCGGACCCTGGGATCCAGTCCACATCGATGGTGAAATGCCATGGCATGTGAGCATGTGGACGCATGTGATGTCGAGATCAATTCCGAGGTTTAGGGGGAGTTCGGAACGGAGTTTGGTGACGATGCCATCTTGAAGCTATCCTGCTGCGCATGCCGGGACGTCGTTGGTTGTCGGAATCGAGCAAGGGGCGGCGACACCGTTTGGCTCAAGTCAATGGTCTTTTCTTGACCCAGGACGCCCTCGATCTCCAGCAATAACTCGCTTCGGCACATCTCTCCTTGAAGGTACAGAACCCGAGCATGGGAAGGCAGCTGCTCCTGGAGAATGTCTCGGATCGTCGCAACGTGTTCTGGGTGTCGAATATAAACTTTGAAGAGGGCATGCCCATGCCACTGTCCACGAGTAATTCCGTGGAGCTGCTCAGTCTGTGTGATCAGTGCATTCAGATTGCGGATGATTTCCAGTGTCTGTTTATGTGGATCGCCAATGTGCGCACTCACATGCCCAACCACGCTCGCCGTGCCGGCGATGAGCAGGTGGGAACCAGAGATGGAAGACTGTAGAGTGGCTCTCGCGAACGACTGGCTGCGCGGACCATAGATGAGAGGATACTCGTACGCTCTCACCTGTCGAGGGTTCTCGATATGTGTTCCAGGCTGTTTAGACGCTAAGAAATGGATCTTCAGCGGGCCGGACATCGTCCCAACGGCAGTCCCCGCTGGCAGGGTTCCAGGGAAGCCCGAAAGATTCTCGGCCAGGGCCTGGTGTCGGCCGGCGCAAAAGCGCTGATACCGTTCCAGCCCGTCGGATACGCGGTTGATGTGCGGGAAATAATTCCACAGCCGCAAGAGATGCGAGTAGCCCAGGGCACGAGCGTGAACGAGTAGGCGTCGATAGGCGGTGTAGGTCAGGGTATCCAGCAGTATGCCCGGGCGTTCTTCCACTTGCAACGAGCCTAAGAGCATCTCATCGTTCATGGCGCAGTGGATTCCCTCGGCCTGGTGATAGGTAACCGGCTGGGTGCTGGTCCACACCTCGGCCAATGGAGGCCCGTTGAATTGCGGCAGATCGAGGCAGACAACTGGGTAGGCGGCTAAGCCATTGGGCTCCACGGGAGTCCGGTCATGATGGACGATAGCCAGAACCTTGGATGGCGAGGCCTTCAGAATGGCTTCTAACCGAGACGGCTCCACGTAAGCCATGCGGAGAGCATGCCGAATGGAGATTGGGTTATGTTGAGCCGACCGCACCGGGGGCCAGGCCCCCGGATCCACGGACCACCGGTTTGACTTCGATTGGCTCATGCCGAGGATCTCCATTTATAGTCGAGGCTGTAACGAAGTCACTTGAGTTCACCGCGTCATTTGTGACATCGGTCACTCCCAGAATGGATTCTTCCGCATTCGTTTCGGCGGACAACCGTTGCCGCTTCGCCAGAAGTGTCCGTGAAACTGGTCCTGCTCACTGTGCCCCTGCATTAAGGAAGAAGCGCATCGCCCGCGACATTCGTGGCAACCGGGGTGAAAATGAACCCCAAGATTGGGATGAGATACCACATTGTGTTCTCATCAGACTGTACGATCCGCACCTTCGTTGCACCGTGTTTTTTGGCTTCGTCGGAGAAACTCTGGACTGTCGTGTTCAATGTGGCGTCTCCCCAGAGCGGTTTAGTCATGAATAAGTGGATCGCATAGTTTCTCGTATTGATGTGCGTCAACTTGTCGCCGTCCATTCCTTTTATGCCGCGCAAATCAGAAGCTGTGCTGGATATTGAACAGCCAGCGGCAACTCCCATGACTAACACGAGCATCATCATAGCGGAATATCTCATGGTTTCCTCCTGTGGATGGACACACGCCCATTCGTGTGTAAACTTGTGTTACATCTACCCCAATATCTAGACTGCAATCTGTTCAAGA
>JBDSDL010000192.1:0-6616 GCA_039920585.1 Nitrospiraceae bacterium
CCATTACCATCTTCTATACGCTGGCCGCGCAGTTTGCTGGTCAGGAGAAAGCCATCCATGCCTTGCTGAGTCTTGGGTTCGGAGGAAGTTTGATTTCGGTGTTTGCTCGTGTGGGCGGCGGTATCTACACAAAAGCGGCGGATGTCGGCGCAGATCTCGTCGGGAAAGTCGAAGCGGGGATTCCAGAGGATGACCCTCGCAACCCGGCCGTTATCGCGGACAACGTGGGTGACAATGTCGGCGATTGTGCTGGTATGGCTGCGGACCTTTTCGAAACCTATGCGGTGACGACGGTGGCGGCGATGGTCTTGGCGTTCACGCTGTTCAAGGGAGTCAGCGCCCCGATTCTGTACCCTCTCGCCCTCGGGGGCGTCACGATCTTTGCGACGATCATCGGTATTTTCTTTGTGAAGGTGGGCCAGGGCGGCGAAATTATGACGGCGCTCTACAAGGGCTTGTTTGTGGCGGGCGGCATTGCCGCGGTGGCCTTTTTCCCGGTGACGACCACGATCATGGATGGTGTGGGCGGCGTCAGTGGGGTGAGCTACTACCTCGCAGCGTTGATCGGCTTGGTCGTGACCCTCGCCCTCGTTTTTATCACCGATTACTACACCTCCAAGAGCTATAAGCCGGTGAAAGCTATTGCCAAGGCCAGTGAAACGGGCCATGCGACCAACATCATCGCCGGACTGGCGGTTGGGATGGAGGCGACAGCCTGGCCAGTTGTGGTGATCGGGGCAGCAATTCTTGGGAGCTACTGGATCTGCGGTGGCGCGGCTTCTGGCGGCTTATACGGCGTGGCGGTTGCGGCGGTGTCGATGTTGTCGATGGCCGGTATCGTGGTGGCGATCGATGCGTTCGGCCCGATCACAGACAACGCAGGCGGGATTGCGGAAATGGCCCACCTCGGCAAAGAGGTGCGGGACATCACCGATCCATTGGATGCAGTCGGGAATACGACGAAGGCGGTGACCAAGGGCTATGCGATCGGATCGGCTGGTCTCGCGGCGGTGGTGCTCTTTGCCGAATATGCGCGGGAAGTAGCAAAAGGGAGTGGGGCGAGCACATTCGACCTGTCCAATCCCTCTGTCCTAGTCGGACTCTTCTTGGGCGGGATGCTGCCCTTTATCTTCGGTGCCCTCTGTATGAAAGCGGTGGGGGAGGCAGCCGGTCTTGTAGTGGAAGAGGTGCGCAGGCAGTTCCGGACGATCAAAGGGATCATGGAGGGAACCGGCAAGCCGGAATACGGAACTTGTGTGGATATTGTGACGCAGGCGGCGATCAAGAAGATGATGGTACCGGGATTGATTCCCGTCATCTCGCCGATTGTGGTCGGTGTGATCCTGGGACCGCAGGCATTGGGCGGCATGCTCGTTGGCAGTATTGTCACCGGTCTGTTCGTCGCGATCTCGATGACAAGCGGCGGCGGCGCTTGGGATAATGCCAAGAAGTTTATTGAAGAACAGGGCAAGAAGGGGACGGATACCCACAAGGCGGCGGTCACTGGCGACACGGTTGGCGACCCCTATAAGGATACGGCTGGTCCGGCGATCAATCCGATGATCAAGGTTATCAACATTGTGGCGCTCTTGATTGTCTCGCTGCTTGTGGGATAGCACGAATATGGAAGCGGTCAGCTTTCGGCTCCGTGCTCATGGCTGAATGCTGACGGCTGATAGCCAAAGACTTATGCCGCTTCACGTTCTTTCCCTTGTCTTGACGGCTCAAAGAATCGTGGAGTAAGGTGATCGTACGGGGTCATGCTGGTGGCTGACCCACGAGAGTTTCCCAGAATCACGGGAGGTGCTTGGATGGAGAAACAAGAGCGCAAGCAGGAACCCAGGCGGGAGCCTCAGGGGAAGGAAGAGGTCAAGGCCAATCCCAAGGTCATCGAAGCCGGCAAGAAGATGAAAGAAGACATCGATAAGCTGGTCGATGAAATCGACGACGTGCTCGAAACGAACGCAGAAGAATTCGTCAAGAACTACGTGCAAAAGGGGGGAGAGTAGCACCGGTAACCAGGTGGACCTACTTCCTTCATTTTCTCTCCTTCTCTTATACTCCGGTAATCAGTGTCTGACCTCCGTCCATTACCGCGCGATGCCTCGTTCATCGGTTTGACAACGCAGGGCTGAGCGGCTAGTATCCCTTTAATTCTCAGATAGTTAGACTCGGAATCATTCAAGAGGTTTTCATGAAGTCCAAGCTCTGGGTCTTCCGTGATGTCAATCTGACTCAGCGGGCTTCGTTAGCCCAGGCCCTCTCAATTTCTCCTGCCACCGCGTCGTTGTTTTTGGCCCGTGGCGTGACCACGCCGAATGAAGCGACGACATGGATGTCGTTGCAGACACCACACGATCCGTTTTTGATTCCCGATATGGACCAGGCGGTCGAACGGTTGCATCGCGCCGTCACGACTCAGGAACCGATCTGTTTTTATGGCGACTATGATGTCGATGGGATTACGGCGACCAGCGTCTACCTGTCGTTCTTCGGAGGCTTGGGCGCACGGGTTCGTGCGTATGTTCCGCATCGTCTCCGCGAAGGTTATGGGCTCAACCTTGGCGCCGTGCAGCGCTTGTATGACGAAGGCATCTCGTTATTGGTGACGTCCGATTGCGGCACGACCTCGCATAAAGAAATCGCATTAGCGGCCAGCCTTGGCATGGATGTGGTGGTGACAGATCATCACCAGAGTGACGAGGATATGCCGCAGGCTGTGGCGGTGCTCAATCCCCATCGGGTCGGCGCCCTCTATCCGTTTCGAGGGCTCTGTTCCGCGGCGTTGGCCTACAAGGTAGCGCAGGCGTACCAGCTTCGCTACGGGGTTGCCGGGGTGCCCCTGGAGTCGTTGCTCGATCTCGTGGCCTTGGCGACGGTCGCCGATGTCGTCCCCTTGCACGATGAGAATCGCAGCTTTGTACGTGAAGGATTGGTCCAGTTGTCGCGTGGCGCGCGTTGCGGCATTCGGGCTCTGAAGCAGGTGGCGGGGGTGACGCAGAATTGCACGGCGGAAACGATCGCCTACAAGCTGGCGCCACGTATCAATGCTGCAGGGCGATTGGACGATGCCATGTTGGGTGTGCGGTTGTTGACGACCGACGACCCGGCCGAGGCGCAGCGATTGGCAGACCGTCTTGAGCAGTTGAATCGGGAGCGACAGCGCATTGAAGTGGATATTATGACGGAGGCGCTGGCCTCGTTGAAGGACCGAGACGTGCCGCCTGCGCTCATACTGGCCTCCCGACAGTGGCATCTCGGGGTGGTCGGTATCGTCGCCGCGCGCTTGGTCGACAGATTTCAGCGCCCGGCGATTGTGATGGCGATCGATGAGCAGGGCATAGCCAAAGGTTCGGCGCGGACGACCGGCGGGTTCGACCTCTATCAAGGGTCGGCGTCCTGTCGGGAGCTGTTGGTGGCTTTCGGTGGGCATCCGAGTGCTGCGGGCGTGACGATTCGCGAGTCTCGGATCAACGAGTTTCGCGCCAGATTCTCAGAAGTGGTGGTCGGGTGGACCCATGACGGCGGCAAGGTTCCGACGCTGAACGTCGATGCCGAAGTGCGTCTGGACGAAGTGAATCTGCAGTTGATCCAGGAGATCGGCTCACTGCATCCGTTCGGTGAGGGTAATCCGGAGCCCACGTTTGCAGTGACTCGTCTCGAAGTCATGGATTCGCGCACGGTCGGCGAGAAGCATCTGAAAATGACTGTGCGGCAAGGGACATCGCTGCCGTTCGATAGTATTGGATTCGGCATGAAGTCGCTGCTGGAGCGTGGCATTCCGTCCCGCGCCCCGGTCGACCTGGCCTTCACACCTGAACTGAACCATTGGAACGGCCGTGATCGGATTCAGCTTCGGATTCGCGATATCCGAGCGAGTGTGAATGGGTAAATAAGTGAGCGCACCATGGTGTACCAAACCGTCACAGATCTTGACCAGCTGCTGGATCGAATCAGAAGTTACGCTGCCGATGCCGACATCGGCCTCGTTCGCAAGGCCCACGATTTTTCTGCGAAAGCGCATCAAGGGCAACTTCGCCGATCCGGAGAACCCTACCTTCAACATCCCATCGCCGTCGCCGGAGTCCTGACCTCGCTCAAAGCCGATGTCGTCGCCATTGTCGCAGCGCTGCTGCACGATACCCTGGAAGATACGGTTGCCACGCTTGACGAACTCGAAAGAGAGTTCGGGAAGGACGTCGTGCATCTGGTCGATGGTGTGACCAAAATCGGCAAGATTACGTTTCGCAGCTATGAGGAAAAACAGGCGGAGAACTTTCGCAAGATGGTCCTGTCGATGGCGGACGATATCCGAGTCGTCCTCATCAAACTGGCCGATCGGCTGCACAACATGCGCACCTTGCAACATCTCGGCGCGGCCAAGCGGCAGGAGATCGCCCAGGAAACGCTGGAGATCTATGCGCCATTGGCAAACCGCCTTGGAATCGGGTGGATCAAGAATGAGCTGGAGGACCTCTGTCTCAAGCACCTCAAGCCTGAGGTCTACGAGACATTGCGTGTCCTTGTGGCAAAACGAGACGAGGATCGGCAGCAGTACATCGATGAAGTCAGCCAGCTTGTAAAGAGTGCCATGCAGGAGAACGGATTAGCGGGACAAGTCTACGGCCGTCCCAAACACCTCTACGGTATTTACCAAAAGATGAATAAGCAGTCGATTACGTTCGAAGAGGTCTACGACCTGACCGCGCTGCGGATCGTGACCAATACCAAGATGAACTGCTATGCCGTGCTTGGGGTGATTCACTCAGTTTGGCGGCCAGTGCCCGGGCGTTTCAAGGACTACATCGCGATTCCAAAGTCCAATCTCTATCAGTCTCTGCATACGACAGTGGTGGGTCCGAAGGGGGAGCATGTCGAATTCCAAATCCGCACGGAAGAGATGCATCGTATCGCTGAGCAAGGCATTGCCGCCCATTGGAAGTATAAAGAACAGGGGCAGGTTGCAGATCGTGACAGCAAAGCATTCGGTTGGCTCCATCAGTTCGTCGAATGGCACGAAGACTTGACGGACAATCGGCAATTCATGGACTCGGTGAAGCTCGACCTCTTCCACGATGTGGTCTATGTATTCACACCCAAAGGGATTGTGAAGGAGCTTCCGAGAGGATCGACACCCGTGGATTTTGCCTTCGCGATTCACACCCAGGTTGGAGACCACTGTGTCGGGGCCAAGGTGGACGGGAAGATTGTGCCGCTTAAGTATCAACTGGCCAGCGGAGATACGGTCGAAATCCTGACGTCTCCCACACAATCGCCGCACAAGGACTGGTTGAAGTTTGTCCGTACCTCGCGTGCGAAGACCAAGATCAAACACTGGATCAAGATCGAAGAGCAGAAGCGGAGTATCGAGATCGGCCGTCGCTTGTTGGAGTCGGAGTTCCGCCGTCAGGGGATGGCGCCAGCCCGGATGTTCAAATCCGCGGAGCTGTTAGAAGCTGCTCGTCAGTCGGGATTCGACAGTACCGACGAATTGGCTGCGGCAGTGGGGTTCGGTCGCATGGCGACGTCGCAGGTCATCGGTAAACTCACGGCTTCGTCATCCGGAGCGCAGGCGCCGGCTCAGAAACGTCCGTCCGCGCGCAAAGCGATAAGTGGGAAGAGCGACGGCACTGGCGTACAGGTTAAAGGGTCTCGGGATCTACTGATGCAGCTGTCGCGCTGTTGTCACCCCGTGCCTGGCGACCGCATCCTCGGGTATATTACTCGTGGCCGCGGGCTGACGATCCATGCCATCGATTGCCCGAACCTTGAGGCGCTGGACTACGACAAGGAACGGCTGGTGGAAGTGGAGTGGGATGCCGCCACACCCAGTACGCACTCGGTCAAAATGTCCATTGTTGCTGTCGATAAGACTGGGGTGTTGGCGAATGTGTCCTCCGCGATTGCGGAATGCCATGCCAACATCAGCCGTGCCGAGATCACGACGCGGGAGGATCAGAAAGCTGTGCTGGATTTTGTCGTGGAAGTGTCAGATACCCATCATCTCGAGCAGGTGATCAAAGCCGTTGAACGTGTGGATGGGGTGATTACGGCACGGCGGATGCGGGCCTGGCAGGAACGCTCTTAGCAGGATGCTGAAAAAGCCCGCGGCCTCGCTGGACGGCCTTTTTGAGCATCCTGCGGGCCATTGAGTTTCGGTCGTGCCACAATAGATTTTCCGTAGCTCACTAGACCTACGGGACCAGGAACTGAAGTTTGGATCCCCGCTGCAACTTTAAACTCTCAGCTCGACCTCCTGCGAGTTCCAAGACATAGAGTGCGTCTTCGTTGGGCCGGTATTGGGGGCAGCTGTCGTCCGTTCTCGTGCAGATCGGGGCGTTCTGTTCTATATGAACAATCTGCTTTTTCTCATTGAGCCAGATGAGATCGAGCGGAATCTTGGTGTTTTTCATCCAAAATACCCAGGCCTCTGCTTGCGAGAACGTAAAGAGCATGCCGCGGTCTGGGGCTAACTGCTCGCGGTACATCAATCCTTCTGCTCGTTTCTGGGGAGTGTTGGCCAACTCTGCGTGAATGATGGCTCCTCCTGGGAGGGTAATCGGGATCAGCCCGGGCAGGGACGGATCGTTTCCCGCCATGGTATAGCAGGGGAACG
>JBDSDL010000193.1:0-9533 GCA_039920585.1 Nitrospiraceae bacterium
CAAGTTGGCGACGGGATCTCGAACCTTGCCCTCCTCTGGTTCGTGTATTCGATTACCGGCTCGCCGGTGAAAACCACCATGATCGGCCTCCTTCATACGATTCCGCCCATCATGCTCGGTCCCTTTATCGGCGTCTCCTTGCCGTGTCAGGGCATCGAATGCCGGCCACTGTCTCTTGACCGGGATTGCCGAGCAAAAGCGCGGCATGAGAACGGCCATGACCCTTGTTGGCGATGAGTTTTTTAACGGATGGGGGGTCCGAACCGTCGCCGCCACTGAGGCCCG
Organism: Nitrospiraceae bacterium; assembly: GCA_039920585.1. Taxonomy (GTDB): domain Bacteria; phylum Nitrospirota; class Nitrospiria; order Nitrospirales; family Nitrospiraceae; genus Palsa-1315. The sequence continues at coordinate 286 of JBDSDL010000193.1, forward strand.
CTTTAATCCGATGGCGTACCACAACGGATCCGTTTGGCCGCACGATAATGCCCTGATCGCGACCGGTATGGCCGCCTACGGGTTCAAATAAGGCGCATTGAAGATCCTTTTGCGATCTTTTCGACGCCAGCCTGTTTCTCGATCGGCATCGGTTGCCTGAATTGTTATGTGGGTTCCAGCGCAGCCCCGATGAAGGTCCAACGCTGTACCCGGTAGCCTGTAGTCCTCAGACTTGGTCATCTGTTGCCGTGTTCCTGCTGCTCCAATCCTGCCTCGGTTTGCGAATTGAGGCCCCGCATTCCCGCCTGTCGTTTTCACAACCTGTGTTGCCGCCGTTCCTGGAACACATTGAGATGAAGAATCTCAGGATTGGAGACGCCGAAGTCGACCTCTTGCTTGAAACATCATGCGAAGGATGTCGGCATCAACATACTGCGACGAGAAGGCAAAGTCGGGATTGTCGTCACGAAATAGTCGGACGCGGCGTCTTGTTTCATGATGCATGATGATTGTTTCATCGAGACATCCTGTCCTCGATGGACAAGTTGTTCCCTCCACACACAATCGCCTTATGTGACTGTGACTTGTGTTTCGTCCGCCACACAGCCGTATCCAACGAGTCCGCTTGTCTGTCGATGTTTCTAACCGATGCTCTGACGCGCGGCGATGAAGCCGCATGTCTGTATGCATTGTAATCATTGACCGTTACCCAATGGGGACGTTTCGTTCTGGTGAAGCGGTCTGAGTCTTGCAATTTGTCAGAACAGCACGTGAGTGAGGTTGGGGGGTGCTGAAGAACCCATTTGACATTGGTGTACAGAAAGAGAGGGTCCATGAAAGAGATTAATCGTTTTCAGTCAATGGCGTTTCACGATGTGCAGAGGGACAAGCTCATCGGAGGATTGCCTGTCCTACGTGATTTGGAAGGTCCTATGTGTGCTCATTGTGGGAGCCCTCGATATTTCCTAGTCTTTCGCGTCAGCGGAGACGGCCGGAACGGAATACTCGCGGGTCGATGCAGCCGTTGCCGCAGCCCCAGAGAATTGAACCAAAGCGAAATCGAACAGGGACGCAATGCTTGAATGGAACAACTTCAGAGAAGTACAAGGGAGGATACGGTCATGATTGAGGAAACACGCTGCATAGGGATAGGCACGACTACATTTTTCGCCGGTCTCATTGCGGGAATCGGCGCCGGCTTGTTACTGGCGCCCCAATCAGGCGCACGGACACGACGCCAACTCGAAAGTCTGGCTAAGGATTTGCAGGAAGATACGAGTCATATGCTGGGCGACGCCAGGACATCGATTGGCAACGTGATCGAGCAGGGCAAGAGTCTCGTGGGATAAGCGACCGCGAGATGCGACAGAGGATCGTTCGACAGACAGCGTAGACAGTGTGAACGCGCTGAAGGAGAAGACGGCCAGAACCTGACTCGCCGGAGATAGTGGTACATCAGCAGGAGAGAAAGCGTATGCGATGCCAACGTTGTCAAGGCTGTATGATCAACGATCAGTTTATGGACCTTCTGAACGGGAGTGGCGAGATGGATTTCAACGGGTGGCGTTGTCTGAATTGCGGAAATATCACCGATCCCGTCATTATGCGCCAGCGTCAGTCGGCAGCAACTAACCCCGCGAAATCGAGGCGACGCTGGTGGGAAGTCGCTCTCTTATATTCCGGTTCGTGAAGAAACAGGCAGCTTGCCGTGCCGAACCTGCGAATATTTCGCCCTTCTTTTCTGTCGAAACAACGGCATGGCCGAGGATCTGCGTCACGAATTACGCGTGATAGGCCACTCACATTGCAGAGGAGATACGAAATGTCGAACCGTTCAGCCACGATGTCGTTTCGTTTTATCCCTTGCATGGAGTTGCGAAGAAGTGTACGGCAAACGTGCATGGGCGGGCACAGGGCATGATAATGACTTCATACACTGAAGGAGAAGATGATGTCGAATTTGATTGTAGTGTCAAACCGTGAACCCTACGAGCATAATTTAGTCGACGGTCGCGTTGTCTGTCGGCATACTGATGGAGGGTTAGTTTCGGCTTTGGACCCAGTGTTGAAACGTATCGGCGGCATGTGGGTTGCCTGGGGCAGCGGAGATGCCGATCAGGAAGTGCCGGGCCAAGTCGAAGGTCTTCCTGTTCCTCCTGATTTCCCGGCCTATCGATTGCGGCGAGTCTGGCTGGAGCCCGCTGCGGTCAGAAACGGCGGTCAGGGCTATGCCAACGAAGTCCTGTGGCCGCTCTGTCATGTCACCTTGGATCGAGTTTTCTACCGCAAGGCGTTCTGGTCCGGCTACCAGGCGTTGAATCGCCGTTTCGCCGACACGGTGTTGGACGAGTTAGAGAAGCAGCCTGCTTCCGTCTGGATCCATGATTATCACCTTGGGATTCTTCCGGCGTTGATCAAGAAAGAATCACCTGGCACTACTATCTGCCATTTCTGGCATGTTCCCTGGCCAGGACCGGACGTACTTCGCATCCTGCCGGAACGGCGGGAGTTGATCGAAGGTCTTTTAGCAGCCGACTGTCTCACCTTCCAGACTATGTCTTATACAACGGCGTTTGCAGATTGTGTGACGAAGTTCTTGGATGCTTCGGTCTCCATCGATCCGTGCAAGGCAATCGTGCTGTACCGCGGGCATAAGACCATACTGACAGCACATGCGATCAGTGTGCATTTTAGTCAGTTTTCCGATCTTGCAAAGTCAACTGAGGTCGAAGACCTCATGGCTCGCACACGGCGGCGCCTGGGTGTTTCTCGCGGGGTTCGAATTGGACTCGGTGTCGATCGTCTGGATTACACCAAGGGTCTGATGAAACGTTTGTGGGCACTGAATGATTTTTTCGACCGATATCCCGAGTATTACGGGAAGTTCACCTTTCTTCAGGTGGCCATCCCGACTCGAAACAATGTTGAAGCCTACCGCCAATATCGAGATTTGATTAGAAAGACCGTGACGGAAATCAATGACCGGTTCGCGGTGCCGCCTGGTGGAAAAAACAAGGGATGGAAGCCGATCGAGTATATCGAAGGACGTGTGACCCCGCCCACACTCGTGGCGTACTACCGGATGGCCGACCTGACACTTATCAGTTCGGTATACGACGGGATGAATCTCGTGGCCAAAGAGTATGTGGCTTCGCAGGTCGATGAGACGGGTGTTTTAGTGGTGAGTCATTTGGCCGGAGCCGCGGAAGAACTCAGCGGGTCGCTGATTGTGAATCCATACGATCAGGAAGGAATGGCCGATTCGATCAGGCAAGCACTTGAGATGCCTGAAAATGAACGACGAGAGCGGATGCGGCAGATGCGTCTTCATCTCAGCACGCACGATATTTATCACTGGGCGGAGAGTTGCCTGCGCGACGTTGATATTGAAGTCGATCACGTACAGAGCGTGCCAGGATGAATCAATGCTGTTGCCTCGATCCAGGCTTGCAGCGACTCTGATGAATCGCCTGATCCTATTTTTGGATTTCGATGCACATGACCCGTTGACGTCCATGGTGCAGCGCCCGAACCAGACCAGACTGAGCCGGACGGTGAGAGAGACGCTGCGGAAACTTGTCGGCCTGCTGCAGGTTGTAGTCATAAGCAGACACGCCTCGAAAGATCTTCGACGGCGAGTCGGACTACAAAAAGTGTGTTACGTGGGACATCATGGATTATCCCATCTTGAAGCAGGCGGAGACATGACTGGAAAATTCAGTGAAACATACGGAGTGGCGGCGAGAGAACAACAGGCTTTTGAGGATTTGATGTCCTCTTTATATCAACTGGAATATTGCCAAGTCATTGGAAAGTTTTGAGAGTGTCGCCGATGACAAGTTGTCCCGCGAGAGATGATCTGTCCAGAACTGCTTCAACACTGCCTTTGTCACAAGCGGCTGGTTGTTCTGGTTTGTTTGGTTGAACAAGACCAACTAGATGAACAAAACAAACCAGACAAACCACACACGAAGAGAACGGCCTTATCCAGTAGCCTGCTAAGGGCGATCGGTGGAGAGTCTCTTGGCGAGGCGATGGGCCAGTCGGACCATGCCTGCCGAGCGATCGGCTGGATCGAGCAGCACATTCATGACATACAGACGGCTGGAGTCGCCCAAGGCGGCGGTGAGTCCTCGCTCAAACTCTCCTTGGGTTGCGATCCGCATGCCGACTCCGCCGCCGATCATCTCGCAGATCCGTTCATAGTGCCACTCGTGCACGTCGTTAAAGGGGCCTTCGAGAATCTCCCGTTCAGTGGAGTAGCCTCGGTTGTTCAGCACCACGACAATTGGTGTTTGACCGTATCGTACAGCGGTCGAAAGTTCCGTTCCTGTCATTTGAAACGCGCCGTCGCCCACCAGCACGATCGGTCGAAGCGAGGGATTGGCAAACGAGGCGCCTACGGCTGCCGGAACGGCAAATCCCATGGAGGTGTAATAGGCTGGAGAGAGGAACTCGAATCGCCCGTGGACATGAAGATCGGCTGCTGCAAAGAGTGATTCTCCGACGTCGGCGATGACGAGAGTTTTTTCATCCAACAGAGTATCGAGGTGGCGGAAGAGTCCATCCAAGGTCACGGGGGCATCCGGCGCAATCCTGTCTTGTGCCATGGGGAGCGGCGCAGGCAGTGGGCGGGAAGGAAACGAAGGGAGCTGATTGGTGACCAATGCCTTCACGAAGTCTTGAAACCGGATTGCATCGTAGCGGTGGTGTTTGATGGCTACCCGATCGGCTGTTGCGTGAATCGTGCGGCCTTCCGTCAGCAAGGGCGAATCGGCATTGAGATCCTCGACATCGGATAAGATCGATCCCAGGATCAACAGGCAGTCGGATGCATTGATGAACTGTTGGACCTCGTCACGCGCGATGAGACCCCCGTATACGCCGACGTAGAGGGGGTGGTCCTCACGAATGATAGATTTGCCCAGTAGGGTCGAGGCGATGGGGACGTTGAGCTGTTCAACCAGACGAATCAGATCGTCTTGCAGGCCGAATCGCCCGATCTCTGCACCGGCTAAGATAGCAGGCCGGCTGGCTGAGACCAACATGGCGCGGACTTCAGCGATGGCTTCGTCCAGCGCGGCTGTATCGCTGGGTTCGTCGTCGAGACATAGAGGCCGTATAGGGTTTGCCAGTGGCGTATGCACGAGGTCGCGAGGGATTTCGATATAGATCGGGCGGCGATATCGCAACAGTGCCGCAAAGGCTCGATCCATTTCTCGTTCGGCACTTGAAGGATCGTCCAGGGAGATGGCTGCCACCGTGATTTTCTCAAAGACATCGCGTTGTGTGGAAAAATCTCGCACCATATGGTGTAGGTAGGGTGTCCGAATACGTTCTGAGAGTCCTGGCGATCCGGTAAGGAGCACCACCGGAGATCGTTCTGCATAGGCGCAGGCGATCGCGTTCACCGTATTGAGTCCGCCGACACAATAGGTCACACAGACCGCTCCGATGCCGTTGATACGCGCATAGGCATCCGCCGCGAACCCCGCACAATCCTCCCGCGTGGTCCCGACATGTTGAATCGGTGACTCCTCGATCAATTTGTAGAGGCTGAGGACATAGTCGCCGGGGATTCCAAAGATATGACGAACTCCCAACTGGTGGAGCCGATCGATCACGGCGGAACCGATGGTCGGTAATTGTTTCATCGTGGAGCGTCCTGGATTATGGAGCGGAAAAGAGGGGGGTGCTTCATGCGTACGCGCAGCAAACCACAGTGCGAGCCAGCCGTCAAGCAAGCAATTGCGTTCGGGAGGGCTTGACGTTCGATTCGCGTCATTGGATAAGTACGCCATGACCATTTATGACGACAGTCCACGAGGGCGCGTTCGCCTCTCTCGTACATGCGCGGTCGAGACATTAGGGCATCTCTGGATCTATGCCGGCTACGTCGAGGAGGTCATCGGCGAGCCGGTCTCGGGTGATGTGGTCGATGTCATGACGCCGAATGGACGATTCTACGCCAGAGGTCTCTACAATCCTGCATCCAAGATCCGTGTGCGGATACTGACCTTTGAGGATGAACCTATTACAGAACAGTTTTGGAGGGACCGATTCGCGCAGGCTGTCAGGCTGCGCCAGCGGATCGTCACCGGCACCAATGCGTATCGCCTTATCTATGGAGAAGCGGATCGATTGCCGGGCTTGATTGTGGACCGGTATGACGATGTCTTGGTCATGCAGACCCTGTCCTCCGGTATGGATCGACGGAAAGACCTGCTCGTCGAGCTCCTCTGCCAGGAATCTGGAGCCACGCGAGTGTATCTGCGCAACGATGCAAAAAGTCGTACGCTGGAGGGACTGTCGCTGGAGAGAGGATATCTCCGAGGTGGTGGCGCGACGATGGTCGAGATCCAGGAGGGGCCAGCTCGATTTCTCGTCGATATCGAACGTGGGCAGAAAACAGGATGGTTTTGCGACCAGCGAGAGAATCGTCTGGTGACGGCACGGTTTGCAGCCGGCGCAGAGGTGCTGGAGGTGTTTGCTCACACCGGAGCCTTTGGGATTCATGCCGCGCTCGCAGGAGCGAAGTCGGTCGAAGGGCTGGATGTGAGTGAAGAGGCCCTGGCTCTCGCGCGCAACCATGCAGTATTAAACAAGGTGGAGGATCGTTGCCTCTATCGAGCGGCGGATGCGTTTGATGAGATGCGAAAGCTGGAACGGGCCGGGCGCCGTTACGATCTGGTATTGCTTGACCCCCCGGCATTTGCCCGCAGTAAGCAGGCCGTGCCCCGTGCCCTGGCTGGATACAAAGATGTGAACCTGTTGGGGATACGGCTTACTAAGCCGGAGGGGTTTCTGGTCACGAGTTCCTGCTCCCACCACGTGACTGAAAAGGAGTTATGGACAGGTATCCGCCTTGCTGCACGAGATGCCAAGCGGCAGGTCCGTCTGCTTGAACAGCGTGGACAGGCCAGCGACCATCCCATCCTCGCCACCATGCCGGAAACGCGGTACTTGAAATGTTTCATCCTGCAGGTTCTCTAGCAGGATGCTCAAACAGGTTTGTTTTGTTTATCTGGTTTATCTGGTCTGTCTGGTTGAACTAAACAAACAAGACAAACCAAATAAACCAAATACCAGTCTTCTTCTGTTGGCGGACTTTTTCAGCGTCCTGCTAATCGTTCGGCGGTTCGAAGTGGCCCGATGGGCGGTTCTGCCAGGGAATCGTCGCTTGTTTGGCTTGTTTCACGAGGCTACGTAAATTCACTTCCGCTGCACTGAGCAATTTCGGTTCGCCGCTTTGTATAATGGCGGTCAGCAGGACATACAGTGAACGATCCATCCGTGATCCGGCGAGGATTCGTTCTGTGACAGGATCGGGGCCTGCAGGGGTGGAACTTTCATCTTCCTCTGGATCGTCAAACAAGGTATGAAACGAGGTCGGATGGCTAAAGAGCCAGGCAGGAGGGATCTTCATGGCCGCGGCGAGCGCTTCAATCAGCGAGGCAGAGGGATCAACCTCTTCGGCTTCAATCTCCTCTAACACATGAGGCGGAAGATGAGATTCGGCTGCCAAGTCGTCGACTGAGTGACCTCGTGAGATACGCCAAGCTTGAATCTGTTGTCCGAGCGCCATGGCGCGATGGTACTGAAATTAGGGCCTCTCTGCAACCTCCCTCTGTCGGCCTATGGCGCGATACACCTTGAAACACAATGGCTTATGCGTAATTTCTATCGGTGGAAGATGAGCAGTGAAATCAGGTATAATGCGGGTCCTAGTTCATGCTCGATCCAGTGAGGAGGCGTATCATGTTAGGCACAGATATTCGTGGAATTATCGCAGAAGAAGAAGAAGTTCAGCGGCGCAAGGACGCCTTGAAATCGCTCTTAACCATGCGTTCCAAGCAACTGCGCGAGTCGTTGGAACAGCGGATCAAGCGTGCTCGGACTTGTGGGGATTGGATGCAACTTTCTCAAGAAGAATGTGCCACGCTTCACAAACGGGAAAAGCTCCATCTCAAGTCTCAGTTTGACAAGCTTCAGCACGAGCAGGATCGAACCAGAGGGAAGTTGACCGCACTGAAACGAGCGAAGGCGCGGGCCCAACGGATTCGGGCTGCCGAAGCCGCATCCGGGCGGAAACGTCGCTGACGGTACTTCTGTCCACTGTGACTCTTTAGCGTGGCTCCCTCACTCCCCCTCCTGACGCGCTCGCAAAGGGCGCACATTCGTGATCTCCTCCTTGATAGACGCGTACGTGCACAGGAGGGCGCCTTCGTGGTTGAAGGCGCCTTCCCAGTTCGAGACCTCCTGACTCGGTATCCTGAGCAGATTCTTATAATCGTCACCGCCTACGGGTATTTGTCAAAAGAGGCGCAGGGCGACCGACTGGTTCGACTAGCCTCCTCGGTGCAACAGTACTCCTGTCCAGACCCCCAGTTCTCAAAATTATCTGATCTGGAGACGCCGCAGGGCATCCTCGCTGTGGTTCGGCAACCATTATGGGATGAAGGAGAGGTTCTTAGACAGCCGACTGTCTTGGGGATCTTTGGAGAGCAGCTACAAGATCCTGCCAATGTTGGGGCCATCATTCGAACGGCGGCAGCACTCAATGCGAGTGCCCTGTGGCTCACGCCGGAATCCACCGACATCTATCATCCCAAGGTGGTTCGTGCGACGAGCGGTATGGTGCTCGCGTTGCCGATCTTTGCCGCCCAAGATGTGTCTGGCCTGATTCGGCAAGGTTGTCAGGTTTTTGCGGCAGAAGTGACAGGGAACGGAACCGTTTCGATCGATGAGATTCACCAGGTGCCACGGAAACTTGTGCTTGCTGTCGGTAATGAAAGCCGCGGTTTGTCGGCTCAGATCCGCAGACAGGCGACCACTCGATTTACCATCCCCCTCAGCCGCGACGTAGAATCTCTTAATGTTGCGGCGACCGTGGCTATCGCCGCGTTCTATTTCTCACGACTTCCCAAAGAAAAATGATCCAGAGCCCATTCGCTCGTGCGAATAGGCCGGGCCAGCTGGCCATCATCTGGGCGCCCTGTTTTCCTGGGAGAGCATCGCCGCGGGCTTGAATGTTCGATAAGCTCACGATGGAAGCGGATTCGGGTCTCGCCACAATCTTGCCTCGGCCCCTCTTATTGTTCCCCGGCGCATATTTCTGAAACCAGTAAGACCAGCCCTCCTTGTCGAACTGCCGAGTGAGGTTCCGTATCATTTGGGTCGAATCACATCTCTAAATGGTGCGGTGATCTGATTGTGCGGCGCTGTTGAAGGTTAGACAATCAGTTCGA
>JBDSDL010000194.1:0-44754 GCA_039920585.1 Nitrospiraceae bacterium
ATAACCATGAAGCCACAGTTGCAGAAGCGCTTGAAAGCGCATTGATGCAAGTGATGCCATACAGGAGTGTTATCTATTGTTTTAATGATGCCTCTTCAGATAAAAGCGGTGAAATACTCAGCGATTATGCAAAAAGATACCCAGATAAAATCAATGTTTATACTAATCCCAAGAGATTAGGCTCTGGCAAGGATTCATATTTCTACCAGCAGCCTTCAGTAAAAGGACGGTATTGGTGTTTGTTGGCAGGCGACGATTATTGGACCAGCTGCGACAAATTAGCCAAACAGATTGCTTTTCTTGACAGCCATCCCAATTTTGCTGGATGCAGTTGTAATACTGTAATGAAAAACGAAATCACCGGAGATGAGAGCATAATCGAGCCAAGCCGAAACACATGGAATCTGCTGGATTTGTTACTGTGCAACCACGGAATGTATGTGCATACAGCCAGTATCACTTGGCGGAATATTTATCTGGAGCAAGGTTTTTTTCTGCCCCCTTCCTTCAGGAAGAAATTTGCTCGTGGCGATGTCGTGCTGATGCATATGATGCTGAGCAAGGGTGGGAAAATGCAAAACATACCTGAGGTAATGAGTTGCTATCGATTCACAGGCAAAGGTATATGGTCCAGGTTATCCGCTGAAGAACGGGCCAAGCTCAATCAAAATATGTTACCGGAAATGATACGCCGATCGATCCCACTTAAATATAAGGTTCTTGTTTTTTTGCAGAAGTTGCGGCGGCGTTCAAACATAATCAAAAGCCTGATTCCTGGGCCGGTAAATGAATAAGGAATTACCTTGTGATAAGGGCCACACTAAAATCTACAGCCATGAAAAAAATCCAAAGTTTCCGGGATCTCGCAATTAACGGGGCACCACCCGCCTTCAAGCAGTGGTTACACGTTGGCCGACCCAACATCGGCAGCCGCGAAGCGTTTCTGAAATATGCCGGGGAGATATTCGACAGCGGTCGGTTGAGCAACAATGGCCCGCTGGTGCAGGAACTTGAGCAACGCATTGCCGACCATCACGGAGTCAAACATTGCGTGGTGATGTGCAACGGAACCGTGGCGCTGGAGATCGCCATTCGTGCACTAGGATTGGAAGGCGAAGTGATCGTGCCATCCTACACCTTCATCGCCACGGCCCACGCCTTGCATTGGCAGGCCATCACGCCAGTGTTCGCGGATATCGACCCTGCAACCCACAACTTGGACCCCGCCGCCGTCCGTCGCATGATCACGCCGCGCACCACCGGCATTATCGGTCTCCACCTGTGGGGACGCGGCACGCAAGTCGATGAGTTGCAAGCGATCGCCGACGAGCATGGTCTCAAACTGATGTTCGATGCGGCGCATGCTTTTGGCTGTTCATACAAGGGCAAGATGATTGGTAACTTCGGTGCCTGCGAGGTGCTGAGTTTCCATGCCACCAAGTTCTTCAACACTTTTGAGGGTGGTGCGGTCCTCACCAACGATGATGAGCTGGCTGAAACGATGCGCCTGATGCGCAACTTCGGGTTCTCCGGTTTTGATAACGTCATCCATCCCGGCACCAATGGCAAAATGATTGAGGTCGCCGCAGCGATGGGACTGGTTAACCTTGAAGTCATTGACGAAGTGATCGTAGTGAATCGTCGCAATCACCAGGCTTATCTGGAAGCCCTATCCGACCTATCCGGCATCAGCCTGCTGAGATTTGATGAAGCCGAGCGCAACAACTATCAGTATGTAGTGATGGAAGTAGGAGACGACTGCACGGTTTCCAGAGACCAGATCATCGATATGTTGCACGCAGAGAACATCCGCGCGCGCAAATATTTCTGGCCGGGTTGTCACAACATGCAACCCTACCGCGATTTGTATCCGCATGCGGGATTGCTGTTACCCAACACCCAAAAAGTGTCGGACAGGGTCGTGGTACTGCCAACAGGAACGACCATGAATGTGGAGATGATCAGCACAGTGTCCTCCGCGATTCGAGTCATGGCGGAAGGCGCTGCGTGAAACTTGCCATCATGCAGCCCTATTTCTTTCCTTATATTGGCTACTGACAATTGATTTATGCCGCTGATCGCTTCGTCAATTTTCAACTAAGCCTGGCACACCTTCCAACAGAACAACGAAACACTATTTCGAAAATATGAAGAAAGATTGGGCCATATTTCCGGAGTCAAGTTAGTAAAACCTGCTGGCGTTACATTTTCAAATTATCAATACGTTGTTTGCGAGATCGATGAAAATAGTTTTGGCCTATCGAGGGACTCAGTGATCGCGGTGCTCAAAGCCGAAAATGTAAATGCTATGCGTTATTTTTATCCGGGCACGCACCGCAGTGTCGGATACCTCAATAGCTTGCCTAGGTATGTCGATAGTTTGCCGGTCACGGACTATCTTTGCTCGTCTTGTTTGCAACTACCAATTGGTGCGATGGTTGATGGCGATGCCGTGGACGCGATATGCGAAATCATTGATAGAAGCCAGCGCAATGCACCCATGCTTAAATCGTTTTTTGTCGGGAGCGGAAAATGAGAATGGGCATTATGCAGCCCTATTTTTTCCCATATTTAGGGCATTTTTCGTTGATTGCCTCGGTGGATAAATGGATAGTATTTGACGTTACTCAATATACACCCAAGACATGGATGAACCGGAACCGCATTCTGCATCCGAAGGTAGGTTGGCAGTACGTGACAGTCCCACTGTTAAATTCATCGATTTCTATTAAAACTGCAGAAGCCAAAGTTCTAAAATTTCCTGAAACTAAGCAATCGATTATTGGCAAGTTGTCCCACTATAAAAGGACTGCGCCATATTTTTACCAGGTCAATAAAGTAGTTCAACAAGCTTTTGATGGTTCTTTGGATGATTCGCTTGTCAGTTTGAATGTCAGCGCATTGAGAGTGGTTTGCGATTACCTGAAGATTCCATTTCCTTATCAAATATGTTCAAAGCTCGAGCTTGAATATCTACCCAAGCTTGGGGCGGGAGAATGGGCACCTTATATTTGTCAGATGCTCGGCGCTTCAGAATATGTGAATCCGGCCGGCGGGCAGGATATTTTTGACATTTCCGTATTTCGGCAGCGGGGCATAACATTGTATTTTGCCGAATTTGCCGAATTTAAATATATGACTCACTCATATAGTTATGAGCCCAATCTTTCAATAATAGATGTGATGATGTGGAATTCACCACAAGATATAGTGGCTGGATTAAAGCAAGGAACTAAGCTGATCAAGGCGTCCTGAGGAAGTCCTGGACAAGCCTAGGGCTGGAAAGGCCGCAGTGCTTCCATTTCATGCAGCAATGGTTGCGCACAATATCTATTAACTATTGGAAGACTGACAGACACTTTACGATACCGAGACATTTCGCAATGCAGGTATAGACCTGCACTTTATCGTAATGCGTCTAATATCGTACAAACAACGTGCTGACAGATTCGTACCCCATCTCTCGATCATTGATGCCTTGATGGAGATTGGACCAGTGGAGATAAAGCATCACCTTGATGCCTTTGACTTAATTGCGACTGCATGATTGCTATGAAAAGCAAAGACATCAACCTGGCAGCAGAAATTGGCGGCTATTTTGGTCTGGACTTGCCAGACTACGGCGACGCTTTCCCAGAAGAGGTCAAGTTTCAGTCTGGACGTGCTGCGCTACGTGCAGTTCTTGAGTTTGCAGGTATTAAGCGGATTATGTTGCCCGCTTATATCTGTGACTGTGTGATCCAGGCGGTCGTCGATACTGGTGCGGCTGTTGAAACATATGGGTTGGATGATTTACTTTACCCGAGACGCTTGCCGATCAAGTTCCCAGAAAAGTGCTTCCTGCTTTATGTGAATTATTTTGGGCTTTGCGACGCAAATGTCACTCGCTTGCTTCGAGATATTCCGAGTAACCAGTTGATTATTGATAATAGCCAAGCACTATTTGCGCTGCCCACAAATGCGCTGGCAACCATCTATTCACCTCGTAAATTTGTCGGAATTCCGGACGGCGGCTTGTTGGTAACATCCGGCTTGGAAATTAAAGTACCGGAGTATGAAGACATGGATTCCCTTGGCAGGATGAGACATCTTCTTTTGCGCATGGCCTATACCGCACAGGACGGCTACCCAGATTACATTGAGTCTGACGATTCGTTAAGTAATACCAAGCCGTTAAGGATGTCACGCCTCACCAGACGCATATTGGCCAGTATTGACATGGGAACGGTAAAGCGCCAGAGACGAGCAAATTTCCAGACGTTGGCTGCCAGTTTGGACAAATACAACCAGCACAAATGGACGCTTGATTTTGAATCTGTGCCACTGTGTTATCCGCTGGTTATGGACAGGTATGTCGAAAAACAAAAAAAGAGTCTTATCAAAAAAGGAATTTATATCCCGACCTATTGGCCGGAAACAAAGCTAAGGGTTCAGTTGGACAGTATCGAGCACCGCCTGACAAACTGCTGTCTGGCAGTCCCATGTGATCAACGGTATTCGCCCGCCCAGATGTCTCGTCTTGCCGATGAGATCGTTTCCGGCTTCGATATGAGCGAGTGATTATGACAGCCTCAAGAGAAGAAATTAGTCGAGAGCAAGCCTTTAAGCGCAATGCCAGCCTAGAGCGCTTGCTTCACGCCTTAAACGATTTATTGGCTTGTTCTGAGAAGGCCGCCCTGGAGTATTATTCAGGTGAACAAGAAAGTTACCCTGTCGTGTTCGTGATGGGGCCGCATAGAAGCGGATCCACGTTATTTATGCAGTGGTTAGCTAACACCGGCATAGCGGCCTATCCGAGCAACCTGCTCTCGCGGTTCTATGGTGCGCCGGCAATTGGAGCGCAAATCCAGTTGTTATTGACCGACCCGCGCTTCAACTTTCGCAACGAGATACTTGATTTCAATATTTCCGTTACATTCGAGTCCGAGAACGGCAAGACCAAGGGCGCACTGTCCCCTAACGAATTCTGGTATTTCTGGCGACGGTTTTTGCCGTTTGGCGAACTCGAGTGGCTGTCTGACGAAGAGCTTTTCCGTGTCGTGGATCGTGAAAAACTGGTGGCAGAGCTCACCACCCTGACGCGGGTATTCGGCAAGCCGTTCGCACTGAAGAGCATGATCCTGAACTACAACATCCCATTTCTGGATGCAATTTTTAAAAAGGCATTGTTCGTCCAGATCAGGCGCGACCCGGTGACCACTGTGGCTTCTATTCTGGAGGCGCGCAAGCGGCAGTTTGGAAGCGAAAACGAATGGTACTCTTTCAAGATACCCGAGTACCTGCAACTGAAAGATCTCGACCCGATCACCCAGTCTGCCGGGCAGGTGCATTATATCAACAAGGCCGTCACCCAGGGCATGGCTACAGTGGATAAATCCAGAAAGCTGGTAGTGCAGTACGAGGAGTTTTGCCAGAACCCCGGTAAGTTTTATGACGCGCTGATAGAAAAACTCAACGAAAATGGCTGCTCCATCGACAGCAGCTATAACGGGGAAAGTACATTCGGGATTACTCGGAAAAAATTGCAAGATGAAAATATTAGCAAGGCACTCAGAGAATTTCAAAAGAGGGAATCGTAATGTCAATGTCTTTTCTAATGTGCTCTGAAAGGTCGGGAAGCAACTTGATCGTAAAACTGCTGAATGGCCATTCAAATGTCTGTGGGCCATCCACAAAGCACATCATCAACCCGGTGGCCAGAAATTTGTTCAGGTATGAAGACATCAGAAATGAAGATAACTGGAATAGCCTGCTGAATGATATTAGCAACCTGATGAACGTTGAATTTTCGGCATGGAAAAAATCATTCTCGCCAGATGAGTTGCAAGAACTGGCTCCGCGAGGAGATATCTCATTACTGATCAGAAATATCTTCCTTGAAGAAGCCAGAGCCAACGGGAAGCAGCATGTTTTTATCAAGGAAAATCAGGTGTATGAGTTTTTGCCTTTTTTGCTGATCAACTTTCCTGAGGCAAAGTACATCTACCAAGTCAGGGACCCAAGGGATATGGCACTCTCATGGAAAAAGGATGTCAACCACCTCGGTGGCGTTGTAAAAGCGGCAAGACAATGGCAAAAAGATCAACAAAGCACCCTGAAGAACTACAATGAGTTAAGAAAAATCGGGAAGGCGCATTTCGTAAAATACGAAGACCTGATCGAAAACCCGATGAGTGTCACTAGGGGTATTTGTGATTTTTTAGGTTTTCCATATGAGGATAGTATCCTGGAGTTTTACAAGGACGGTATGACTCAGAAAAACGCTTCAATGCAGAAGGCTTGGAACAATCTGTCCAAAGCTGTTCTAAGGGACAACAAGAACAAATATGGAGCCGAGTTAACCCAAGAGGAGATTATGGCTATCGAAAAGATATGCTACTTCGAGATGGCGCATCTGAGCTATAACACCGAGTTTTCAATGGAGGAGTTAAATTCGGTTGGCGAAGAAAAACTCAAGTTGCTGGAAAAACATGAGGAAGAGAATCTTGAGTTAAAGAGAAGCGTGGGTGTAAACATGAATATGGAGGCCAAAAAAAGGTTCTATCAAAGAACAGATTCCCAGAAAATTGACGAAATTTAAAGTCCAGTGAGTATGAAGAACCGGAACCGTATTCTGCATCCGAAGACTGGTTGGCAGTACGTGATGGTTCCACTTTCTAATTCCTCGACTACCTTTAGGAGCTTGGAAACCGGGGTGCTGAATTTGGCTGAAATGAAGCAATTGTTTACTGGCAAGTTGTCCCACTATAAAAGAATCGCGCCATATTTTATCAGGTCAATACAGTAGATCTGTAGGTGAGAGGATGTTGAAAAATATTCATCCTTTGTCCGATGTGCAGAGCCAAACTATTGGCGAAGGTACGCGTATCTGGCAGTTTAGCGTGGTATTGGCGGGTGCAAGGATCGGCACCAACTGTAACATCTGCGCGCAGGTTTTTATCGAAAATGACGTTGTGATCGGCGATAACGTCACCATCAAGAATGGTGTGCAACTCTGGGATGGACTGAGGGTCGCAGACAATGTTCACATCGGACCCAACGTAACGTTCACAAACGTCTTGTATCCTCGTTCAAAGGCGTATCCAGCGAAGTTTGCGCAGACAATAATACACTCTTGGGCTTCTATTGGGGCCAACGCAACGATTTTGCCGGGCTTGACCATAGGCGAAAACGCAATGATTGGTGCGGGTGCGGTGGTGACTAAAGATGTACCTGCAGGTGCGGTTGTGATGGGTAATCCAGCTAAAATCGTCAGAAGACTATGAGTATAGAAGATTGCAAAATTATTGAATTGCCAAAATTCTCTGACCCTCGCGGCAATCTTACTTTTATCGAAGGGATGCGGCATATCCCCTTTGAAATTCGTCGTGTGTATTACACATACGATGTTCCCGGTGGAGCAGATCGTGGCGGTCATGCGCATAAAGCGCTGCATCAACTAATGATCGCAATGTCAGGCAGTTTTGATGTGACATTGGACGATGGCCGCAGCAAAAGGAAATTCCATCTGAGCCGTTCTTACCAGGGTCTATACATCTGCCCAATGATATGGCGGCATCTGGATAATTTTTCGTCTGGTTCGGTCAGCATGGTGCTAGCCTCTAATGTTTATGAAGCATCTGATTACTTCCGCGATTACGACGATTTCATGGTGTGCCTCACTTCAAAATGAGTGTCCCATTTCTTGACCTTGGTGCCGCTTATTCAGAGTTAAAAGCGGAGATCGAAACGGCCGTTCTGGCCTCCTTGCGTACCGGTTGGTATATCGGTGGTCAAGAAGTCGAAACGTTCGAGCATGAATTTGCAGGTTTTACTGAAACCCATCATTGCGTGGGCGTCGCCAACGGTCTGGACGCATTGCATCTGGCCCTGCGCGCCATGGATATCGGCGCAGGGGATGAGGTCATCGTACCTTCCAACACCTATATCGCCACTTGGCTGGCAGTCAGCCAATGTGGCGCAATCCCGGTGCCAGTGGAGCCACTGGAGTCCACCTGCAATATCGACCCAAGTCGGATTGAAGCGGCTATTACTCCGAGAACCAAGGCCATCATTCCAGTGCATCTGTATGGGCAGCCAGCTGACCTCGATCCCATCCTTGCTATTGCACATAAGTATGGTTTGCGCGTACTGGAAGATGCAGCCCAGGCGCACGGCGCGCGTTATAAGGGCAAGCATATTGGTGGGCATGGTGACGCAGTGGCATGGAGTTTTTATCCCGGGAAAAATCTGGGTGCGCTGGGCGATGCGGGCGCTGTCACCACCAATGATCCTGATATTGAAAACCGCATTCGTGTGCTGCGCAACTACGGTTCGCGGGTGAAGTACGTGAATGAAGTGCAGGGATACAACAGCCGGCTGGACCCGGTGCAGGCAGCTGTCCTACGTGTCAAGCTCAAGGCGCTGGACGCATGGAATGCACGGAGGGGAAAGATCGCTGCGCGTTACACGGCAGCGCTGGCAGAATCAAGTTTGCTCCTTCCCATCGTACCGGCATGGGCTGAGTCTGTCTGGCATCTCTACGTGGTGCAAAGTTCGCAGCGAGATACTCTGCAAAAGACACTGGGTGAAGCAGGCATCGGAACACATATTCACTACCCTATTCCGCCGCATTTACAGCAAGCATATATGAAAACGGGATTCGGTAAAGGCCGGTTTCCGATCGCGGAGCGGCTAGCCACACAAGTGCTGAGTTTGCCGATTGGGCCACAGTTGGATGATGCAAGCATTGAAGCAGTGATTGCCGCACTTCACGCTGCTGCGAAAAAATGACTGTGTCGTCAGATGAGATTTAAGGCTCTGTTGCCCAGGCCCAATGGGGCTCTGTTCACAACTTTTATTCGTAGTGCTTTCGTACATACGGCAAGCGCGAATGTATTCTTTAGTTTATGCCGCTGGAAGAGTAATTCACGCGTAAATATGAAGGCTCTCCCCTTGGTTTGGATGGATGAATCAACGGCTCAAGAAAAGGGGCTGCTGCGCCGTGGCTCAGAGGGCATCACATACGGGCCGCACTATATAGGTCGTGTGCAATCGACAGAAAGAATATGTCTGCCAAATATACATTACTACGTGTTCGAAAGGGCACGTGTTTCTGTGACTTCTTCTTCGGTTATTCTGAATGACAAACAAGTCGTCATCGAGCGAGCTATTGGCCCGGACCAGGACAAGTACGATTTTGCCGGGGGCCATATTATAGCGCATGGTTGCGACACGTCTGTCGTTCGTCTGCGTAAAACAGAGGACATCAAAAAAGGGATTTTTTTGGGCGGTAATGGCTCGTGGAATTATTATCACTGGATAGTTGAAATTTTGGCAAAACTAGAATTTTTATCGAAGCTGCCGGAGCACTATCAGAAATATCCTCTTTTGGTCAGCGAAGAGATCGAGCGCATTCCATCATTCAGGAATACGTTAGATATCTTTGCAAGAGGGCATGAAATAATTGTGTTGAGTAAAGAATTGCAATATGTGGTGAACGAGTTAATTTATATCAATTCGCCAAACAATCTGCCCTTTAATCTATTTGGCAATCAAAAATTCAAATGTAATTATGTCACCATCGATAGCCTATCAATTGATTATCTTAGGAAGATCGCATTGCAAGCTGCGCTGAGAACGCCTCCGCTGTCAAATTACCCCAAGAAAATATTCCTTCACAGGAAAAGTGGACTAAGAAATTATAACCAAGATGAGGTATTTAATTATCTTTCAGAGTTCGGGTTCGCCAAAGTAGTCATGGAAGATCTCAGTTTTTTAGAACAGGTTAGAGCAATTCACCATGCAGATTATATTGTCGGGCCTACTGGGGCAGCTTGGACTAATTTAATTTTCTGCAGATCGGGCGCCAAAGGTTTATGTTGGATGGCAAATGAATTTGGTGATTTCTCCGCCTATTCGAGTATCGCGGGCATGGTCGGTGTTGATTTAAGATATTTGACATACAAGGCAGATGTTTGCTCAACAAAAGAGTTGTATTCCAAGGGTTATTATATTGATCTACGCATGATCGAGAAGGGCTTGTCAGCTTTGGATGAAACGCTTGTGTCAGCTCAGTGACGATGATTAAGCGAGCCTGCTCAACGGTATTGCCACAAAGATTTGCTGCCCAATTCCATTATTCATTTACAAGTGGCTGATGGCGAGTTGTTGGTTTTTGGTCAACTCTCTGTTGCCGAATATTTGCAAAGCGACGTCCTAAGCCTGCCAACTACCCGCAATTACTGAGCCGACCACCAAATAAACAAAGGGCAACTGTTTATGCGATCGGCATACCCTAAGGTATCGGTGTTTGTAATAACCTATAACCAAAAGGTGTTTGTTCAAGAGGCAATAGAAAGCATCTTGATGCAACATTATCCTAACTTGGAGATCGTCATTGGTGACGATGGATCAACTGATGGTGTGCAAGAAATACTACTGCAGTATCAAGAAAAACATCCCAGCTTGTTTAAATTGATACTGTCCCAAAGCAATGAAGGGATTACCGCTAATTCCAACAAGATTTTGAAAGAGTGCACGGGTGAATATATTGCATGGCTAGGGGGGGATGATATTTGGATGCCTGGGAAATTGATACAACAAGTCAGCTTGATGGAAAATAATCCACAGGGATCGCTCTGTGTGTCAAAAGTCGAATGGTTTGACAGTAAAACAGATAAGACGATGCGTGTTTATCCGCATGGAGATTTCAATGTGGAGAACATGAACATCATTGACACTGCGTACTACATAGGGTGCAACGGTTCTTCATATATGTTTAGAAGAAATGCTATCCCTCAATATGGCTTTGAGCCATCTATCTCGATGTTTTCTGATTGGTTATTTGTAATAGAAACTTTAAGAAATGGTAACGTCATTTTCATAAATGAAGTACTCGCAAGGTATCGGCGACATGGTGAGAGCATGTCTAATTTTCCTGACCTCATTTTTAAAGAGCATATGCAAACCTTGTTTCTATTAGAAGCAAAATATGGAGACATGAGGGAAGACGTTTCAAAGTTTATAAAAAAATACACACTTTTTTACGCACATGAGGTCATGATCTCTAGTCCAACGGCAATAGTGCTTAAAGGTATATTTAAAATATTAGTTAAGCGAATTGCTAAAAAAATACATATTCGCGTTGGACAACTCAGATAATTGGGTGTTTTGAGCTTCCAGCTTTGACAGCCTTGATCTAATTGCGCAGCGTCTGCTCAATCAGTCCCAGTGCCTTGGCTACCGCTCCCGACGACTGACCCTCTCGAACTCGCGTGACCACCAAATCCTCGAACTCGGTCGCGTAGTACTTCTTCGGTATCATCATCGCCTTCCTTTTCATGGTGACGTCGATTGTCACCCTTGGAAGACGAAATTTCTTGTGAAGCTCAGTTTCACTGATATGTGTCATCCCGTTTGTGGCATGGCAATAGTTAGCAGCCAATAAGAGGCAAGAATGGGATTATGTAAAAACACGGTTAAGCAAATCTTGAAAATGTTTGGTTTTGAGTTGAATTGGATCAGGCCTACAACTGCAATGCGAATAGTTTCCACGCTAAGAAAATTCGAGATTGATTTGGTCCTGGATGTTGGTGCCAATTCAGGTCAGTTTGCATCCGAAATACGCCAAGGCGGATATACGGGCAGAATCGTGTCGTTCGAACCCCTTTCACAGGCCCACGGTCAGTTGCTACAATCCAGCGCGGGGGATTCTATGTGGGAAGCTTACCCGCGATGCGCATTGGGCGACCAGAACGGCGAAGTTGAAATCAATATTGCGGGTAATTCTGAAAGCAGTTCCATTCTGCCCATGTTGGAATTACATCGAAGCGCCGCGCCGGAATCGGCATATGAAGGGAAGGAGATCGTCCCTATCAAAACGCTGGATGCCGTCGCTGGGCAATACCTGAAAGATGCGCGATCCCCTTTCCTGAAGATCGATACGCAGGGTTTTGAATGGCAGGTATTAGATGGTGCGCGTCACACATTGCCACACATCAAAGGGATATTGGCGGAACTCTCTCTCGTGCCGCTCTACGATGGTCAGCATTTGTGGCGAGAAGTGATCGATCGTCTTGAGGCAGAGGGCTTCACCTTGTGGGCATTCACGCCGGTGTTTTCTGATCAGGTTTCTGGCCGCACTCTTCAGGTTGATGGGATCTTTTGCCGGAATCCCTGAGCACTGAAAGAAACTCGGCGGCAATTTTCCGCGTGCTGTTGGCCGCAGGAATAAGACATGAGCCATTGCACAGATGTTTTCGTTGGCATATGCAGCTGCGAAAAGGTGTTGGCGATGCATGACTTGCCGGGTGAAATGTTTAGCAACCCCACAAAAATATCCGTAGGCATCGCCGTCTATAACGGGATCGAGCAGATCAGAAGTGCTTTGGACAGCATCGTAAGGCAGACCTATAAGAACATTGAACTGGTTGTTGTAGACGGTGGTTCCGAAGATGGCACTCAACCTGTCCTGCATGAATATGCTCAATATATCTCTGCACTAGTCTGCGAGCCGGACAAAGGAATTTATGACGCAATGAACAAGGTCTGCTCGCTCGCGACTGGAGACTGGTTGATTTTTCTTGGTTGTGATGATGTGTTGCTTGATGTACTCGGTAATGTGGCCGAGCAAATGTCTGATCCAGATTCCGTCTATTACGGGGATGTAGTTCTCCGTTCCAGTGGCAGTATCTACGGCGGTAAGTTTTCAAAGCACAGGTTGGCGCGGATGAATTTCTGCCATCAGGCGGTATTTTATCCTAGATCAGTGTACAAAAAGTACTCCTATAGTTTGGAGTATAGGTGGTTGGCAGATTATGCGTATAACATAAAATTAGTTGGCGACGGGATTCCATTTGGTTACGTGGCTGAAGTGGTTTCGGTATATAACGACAAGGGTGGATCGTCGTTAGGAGATGCCGAGTTTGAGAAGAACAAGCTCGACTTGATACGCTCATCGTTGGGCACAACCTATGCCCTGATTGAAGTGTTACGGCGGCCCATATCGAAAATGTATCGCTACGTAAACCCACGCTGAATGCAAAAATGGCTTGCGCAGGTTTTTCACCTTCCCGGAAGTTGGTTTGCCGCATAGAGATGAAGCGTCTCACCGAACATTCTGGAAAGGTATTGGTGAAGCTGTTAGCTGTCACGCTGGGTTGAAGCTTGGTAATCTCAAGCTAGCTGTGAACCGACGGCCACAGCTGAGAATCAATCTGATGTTCCTGAAAATCCTTCTTTGGCCTGCAATGTTGTAATATGAGCCCCGGCAGACTGTTCTTGAGAGGTTGGGGCATTGCAAAAGAGGAAGCCGGCATTACTTTGAGACTTCGTTGCAGGTGAGATATCTTGTTTGAGCCAAGGAAGGTTATCGTCCTGTTGGCTACTTACAATGGAGCAGAGTTTCTATCAGAACAGATCCAGAGTATTCAGGGACAAGCTATATCAAATTGGACTTTGTTGGTCAGGGACGATGGGTCTGAAGATAATACCAGAGACGTTCTCGAAAAGTTAGCCACCAAGGACAAACGAATTCGTTGCATTCAAGATACACGCGGATGTTTGGGAGCCGCCAGGAATTTCGGGGAGCTGATGCGGGTCGCATGGGTAGAGGGCGCGGACATAGTTTTCTTCTCAGATCAAGATGATGTCTGGCTGGAAACGAAAATGATGGAGCAAATTGCTGCCCTCGATAAAATGGAAAATTCCTACGGTCGAGATACTCCGATACTTGTTTATTCAGATCTTGAGGTAGTTGATCGATGGTTGCAGCCTATTGATCGTTCGTTCATGCGTTATCAGGGTTTGACGCATGAGGCGCAGTCTCCGGTACGAGTTTTGTTGACGCAAAACTTTGTCACAGGCTGTGCAACAGTAATCAACCGTTCACTGTTGAAGCTTGCTGTGCCACTGCCAGCAGATGTAGTTATGCATGACTGGTGGCTCGCTCTCTGCGCTGCTGCCTGTGGTCAGATCGGACACCTGCCGAGTTCTACACTGCGGTATCGTCAGCATGATTCAAATCAAATTGGAGCCCAGCGAATTTTGGCCATGATGAATCCCTTGTCTCTGCGCACTCGCAGGTGGTGGAAGGAAGGAGGAAGTCGATTGTTCAAGTCGATTGGACAGGCGGCGGTGCTGAGTGAACGAATCGTCTCGCGGGATGTCCCTTGTTCAGTTGAAGCACTGTCGCTGCTGAAGAGGTTTGCCGCCTGTGCGCAAGAAGGCCGGTTTCGGCGATTGTGGACGGTTTCTCAACTGGGGTTGCAGCGGCAGGGAGTGTTTCGGCAACTCTTATTGTATTGGAGATTGCTTGTGTCGCGGCGCGGGGCAATAACGGACTAGCAGGCTGCGGAAAAATCCATTTTGGCACAGCAGAACGTCGAGTCTCTGAGCGATGCGAGAACAAAGCTGGCGGACTTTTTCAGTATCCTGCTAGAGCTGGAAGCTTGAGCCAGGGAATGACACCAACGTGTCTCGATGATGCGGTGTCAGTGAATGTCCTCACACAGATCAACGGCCTGTTCTCTTTGTGAGGGAAGTGAGGGTCGTGTGGTCAGTGTTGTCATTCCAACGTATAATGCCTCGCGGTATCTCGATGCACAGTTGAGAGCCTTACGCGCGCAGACTGTGAAGGATCTCGACATTCTCGTTATCGATTCGTCTTCTGCTGATAAGACCTTGGATATTGCCAAGAAGTATTCGGTTCAAGCTGTGACTATTCCGAAGGGAGAGTTTGACCATGGAGGAACCAGGACCCTGGCTGGGAAGACTCGATCTCTAGGGGATGTCCTTGTTTATCTGACTCAGGATGCCTTGCCTTGTGATGACAGAGCCATTGAGACCCTCATTCAGCCACTTCTTGCCGAGAAGATGTGCGGAACGGCCTTTGGCAGGCAGATCCCATATCAGGACGCCACGCCGTTTGCCCAACACCTCAGACTGTTTAATTACCCGCCACAATCCTACATTCGCACGCATGCAGACCGTACAGCGCTGGGTATCCGAGCGGCGTTCTGCTCAAATTCTTTTGCGGCGTATCGACGGGACGCGCTTGAGGAGGTCGGGTGGTTCGCGGAGAATCTCCTCCTCGCTGAAGATATGCATGTCTGTGCCAGAATGCTCATGAAAGGCTACACGCTGAGATACGTTGCTGAGGCGGTCGTGTATCATTCGCATAATTATACGGTGACGCAAGAGTTCAAGCGCTATTTTGACTTGGGGGTATTTTTCGAGAAGGAGCGCTGGCTACTCGATGAGTTTGGAAGACCTGAAGGGGAGGGGGTCAAGTTTGTGCGGTCTGAGTTTTCGTATCTCAGGTCTCATGGGCTTCTTCACCTGCTCCCAATCAGTCTGATGAGAGCTGCGGCCAAGTTGATTGGTTACAGGCTCGGACATTACTATAGGTATTTGCCGCGGGCAGTTCTAAGGCGTGTAAGCATGCATAGTGCTTGACTGAGCCCCATGAGGTCACTTCTTTGTAAGGCTGGTAGTTGGCTATGTTGAAACGCCATTCGCAGTTTCTTCAAAGTCTCCTCTTTCTGTTTGATCTAGCCCTGATCTCTGCCTGCTGGATGGCAGCCTACTCCATTCGCTTCGTGGGCGGATGGGGGCCGGTTGAAAAGGGTGTTCCACCTCTGGAAATTTATGTCTATTTGCTCGTGCCTATTCTGATCGTTTGGGGAATATCTTTTCGGGCATTTAATTTGTATCGTCCTCGACGGATGGGCTCCCACCTGGCCGAGGTTTTCGACATTTCTGTAGCCAATTCGTTGTCGGTGTTGATTCTGATCGGGCTGACGTTCTTTGTGCGCCAGTTCGAATATTCACGTCTAGTCTTTCTCTATTTCTGGGTTCTAAATCTTGTGGCGCTCAGCTTCTCGCGAATGATCTTTCGCGAGGGCCTGAGGTTTTTCCGAAAACAGGGGTACAACCAGCGGCACTGTCTGATCGTTGGGGCAGGCAAACTCGGACAAAGGATTGCCCGCTCCCTGTCGCTTCATCCGGAATTCGGCCTAAAAGTCCAGGGCTACTTAACTCGCCATCCACAAAAGTTGGGCCAAACATTTGAAGAGGTTTCGGTCATTGGTCTGTACGGAGATCTGGAGAAGTATGCGCCGGCTTTGGACATCGTCTTTCTTTGTCTACCCCCGGAGGCCGAGCCAGAAGCGGAAAAAATGCTGGGACATCTAGGGACCACGACCGTTGAAGTGAAAGTCATCCCGTCAATCTATGAGTTTATTACCCTCCGTGCCGAGGCGGAGATGTTTGAAGGGTTGCCGGTTATCACGCTGCAGGGCTCTCCCCTGCATGGATGGAACGTTCTCCTCAAGCGTAGCAGTGATGTAATCGGTAGCGCGATCGCGCTGCTCCTTACACTGCCTGTGCAGGGGTTTGTCGCGTTGCTGATCAAACTGACTTCTCCCGGGCCGGTCCTCTTTAAACAGGAGCGCATGGGGTTGGATGGAAAGCCATTCATGATGCTCAAGTTTCGCACGATGCGCTCGGATCATGCCGGCGATCATGCGTTGATGACTCAGAAGGATGATTCCCGCGTCACATCGATTGGACGCTTCTTACGGTCGACCAGTTCGGATGAACTGCCACAATTCTGGAACGTTCTGAAAGGGGACATGAGCATCGTTGGACCGCGGCCAGAACGGTCTTGGGTGGTCGAGGAAGTTCGAAAACAGATTCCCCTGTATATGCTCAAGCATAAGATGAAAGCCGGGATTACAGGGTGGGCGCAAGTCAGTGGCTGGCGTGGTGACACCTCGCTTGAAAAACGCATTGAGTTCGACCTGTATTACATTGAACATTGGTCCATCTGGCTCGATCTGAAGATCATGTGGCTGACGATATGGCAAGGTTTCGTTCACAAGCATGCCTATTGACCTAGTACGGTGAAGAGTGGGCCTTCGCTCATTGGTTGCTCATAAAGAGTCTCGAATAGCACCGTTTCTTGTGTTTGTAGGGCTTTCTTGTTAAGTTCGCCTCATCTTCAAGCGATCTCTACCTCATGACATCCAAACGAACTCCTCAAAGAAAGCACCGCGCCCATTCTGCTGCGGTGCCACTCTCTGTGCTCCGTGGAATCAAGCTCTTTGCCACGGATGTGGACGGAGTCCTTACCGATGCTGGCATGTATTATTCGGAATCCGGCGATGAGTGGAAGAAGTTCAACACCCGCGATGGCATGGGGATCAAGCTGCTGCAGCGGGCAGGGATCATCACCGCGATTGTCACGCAGGAGCGAACGAAGCTGGTGGCGCGGCGTGCCGAGAAGCTTGCGATTCCCGAGTTGCACCAAGGGGTGATGGATAAGTTAACGGTGATTCGGGAGATGGTGGCCAGATATAGGTTCTCGCTCAAGCAAGTGGCCTATATCGGAGACGATGTGAATGATCTTGAGGCCTTGAAGGCCGTGGGGTTTTCGGCCTCTCCAGCGGACGGGCTGCCGGATATTGTCGCGGCGGTCGACTATGTCTGTCAGAAGAAGGGTGGGGAGGGAGCGGTCAGAGAAATCATTGAGATGATTCTGGACGCACAGCAGCATCGGCCACGTTAACCGTCAATCGTTCAACGTTACAGGAGCAGATGGATTTTCTTTATGGCGATTCACGATTCACGTATCACGAATAACGATCGGAACCCTCATCTATATCCCGTGATCATGGCGGGCGGCAGCGGCACCAGGTTTTGGCCGCTCAGCCGGCAGTTGTTCCCCAAACAGCTGCTGCGGATTATGGGAGATGACACGTTGATTCAGCAGACCATGCGCCGGGTGGTCTGTGCTTCGGCCCCGAACCGGGTGATGATTTCAACGAATCCGGCTCAAGCAGAGTCCATTCGCGTCCAGTTGAGTGAATGGAAAGACGCGCTCATCGATAACTTTGTGCTGGAACCGGAAGGGCGCAATACCGCTCCGGCTATTGCCTTGGCGGCGTTAGAACTGGTCCGCCGGGATCCTGACGCGATCATGTTGGTGGTGCCGGCCGACCACATCGTCAAAGGTCAGCGAGCGTTCGATGCGGCAGTATCGTTGGCGGCGACGCTGGCGAAGCAGGACTATCTGGTGACGTTCGGCATCAAGCCGATTCGTCCGGAAACTGGCTATGGATACATCAGGCCCAACCAGAAAGTGACGTTGGACAAACAGGGCACGCTCAAGGGGCATCCGGTGAGCCGATTCGTTGAGAAACCCAATGCCACTAAGGCTTCGCAATATCTCAAGGCCGGGCATTACTACTGGAACAGCGGCATGTTTATTTGGCGCGCGGCGGCGATCCTTGATGAAATCAGGTGCCATCAACCCGCTCTTTTTCGGGGCATCGAGCGGATCGGTCAATTGATGCAAGCAGGGGCGTCCAGGCAGGCCATCGACGATGCCTACCGGACACTCAAGCCGGTCTCGATCGATACGGGTGTCATGGAGCAGTCGAAGAAAGCGGCGATTGTGCCTGTCTCCTTTCGGTGGTCTGACGTCGGGAGTTGGGGGAGTCTGGATGAAGTGGCGCCGAAAGATAAAGCCGGCAATGTTGTGGTCGGTCGTGTGGTCGATCTCGATAGCCGCCGGTCGATCGTGTACGGGGATCGTCGTCTCGTGGCGACGATCGGGCTCACCGACATGGTGGTGGTCGATACGCCGGACGCCACATTAGTCTGTCCAAAGTCCCGCGCGCAAGATGTGAAGCAGCTGGTCGAAATTCTCAAGAAGCAGAACGCGCCGGAATATCTTGAGCACCTCACCGTGCAGCGGCCCTGGGGATCCTACACGATTCTGGAAGAAGGGCTTGGTTACAAAGTGAAGCGCGTGACGGTGAAGCCTGGTGGGCGGCTCTCGTTACAGATGCACCATCGACGGAGCGAACATTGGGTGGTGATCACTGGAACGGCGCGGGTGACAAGAGGTGACGAGGTCTTCGACCTCAAGATTGGCCATAGCACAGAAATTCCTGTCGAAACCAGGCATCGCTTGGAAAATCCTGGTCAAGAGACCTTGCATATTATTGAAGTGCAAAACGGGCCTTATCTTGGGGAAGACGATATCGTCCGGTTTCAGGATGATTATGGACGAACGAAGACCTGAGTGTCATAACGTCATGATGTCTTTAAAGTCGTCAAATCGACCCTGTACGACCTTCAGCCTTTCTACCTGATCGAGAAACCATGGGACTTTTTCGCGAATACGATTTGCGCGGCATCGTGGGCCAGGAACTCACCGATTCGATCGCAGAGCAGGTGGGTCGCGCCTACTGTACTTATGTGAAAGACCGTGGGGTAAAGACGATTTCGGTCGGGCGAGATGGACGACTGAGTTCACCGGGGCTTCACCAGGCTCTTGTGCGGGGGCTCCTCGCCGGTGGACTGAACGTGGTGGATATCGGCGTTTGCCCCTCGCCGCTGGTGTATTTCTCTCTGTTTGAATTACCGGTTGACGGCGGCATCATGATCACGGGGAGCCACAATGCGGCAGAATACAATGGATTTAAGATCTGCATCGGGAAAGACACGATTCACGGAGAGGAGATCCAGGCGCTTCGAGTGGTGATGGAGACAGGCTCTTTTGTATCTGGATCTGGACAGTTATCGGAGCATCCCATCATTCCCGACTATCTGGCCTATCTCGAGAAGAGCTTCACCCACGTCAATGCGAAACACCTGCACGTCGTCATCGACTGTGGAAATGGTGTGGCTGCCTTGGTGGCCAAACAGGCCTTGGAGCTTCTCGGCTGTCAGGTCACAGGGCTCTACTGTGATCTCGATGGGAGATTTCCGAACCACCATCCCGATCCCACAGTCTTAGAGAATCTCGACGACTTGATTCAGGCCGTCAAACAGCACAAAGCCGATGTCGGGATCGGTTACGACGGAGATGCCGATCGCATCGGAACTATCGATGAGCAGGGCAATGTGTTGTGGGGCGATCGCCTAATGGTGGTCTATGCGCGGGATATTCTTGCCGCAAAGCCGGGGAGTACCATCATTTCAGAGGTCAAATCCTCACAGAGCCTCTACGATGATATTGCGAAGCAGGGGGGGCGGCCGATCATGTGGAAAACCGGCCACTCCTTGATCAAGGCGAAGATGAAGAGTGAGCACGCCGTTTTGGCCGGAGAAATGTCCGGGCATATGTTCTTTGCCGATCGCTATTTTGGGTATGACGATGCGATTTATGCCTCGTGCCGGCTCATAGAAATTCTAGCCAAGACCCCTCGTCCACTTTCCGCGTTGGTGGCGGATCTTCCGAAGACCTCCGTCACACCAGAGATCCGAGTAGATGTGTCGGACTCCATCAAGTTCGAGCTGGTCAGGCAGGTGCAGGGTCGGCTGGCTCTTTGCCTGAAGACCCGCGAGGCGCTTGGTCCTTCGAAGTTGGTGGTGCGCGATGTTATTACGATTGATGGGGTGCGTGCCATCTTCGAGGATGGGTGGGGCCTGATCCGAGCTTCGAACACTCAGCCGGCCCTTGTATTACGGTTTGAAGCCAGCTCGCCGGAGCGATTGGCCACGATCCGTGCAGTCATCGAAGACGAGTTGGCTAGGGCACAAAAATCCCTTGGCTGCTAGTCAGCATCACTCAGCCAGCCTCCCTTCATGGCATGTCATATTTCGCGCATGCCTAGCCCTGGCTTGCCTGACCCTGAGTGCCGTAAGCGGTGAAGTCTCAAGGGCTGGGTCTGTGAGTGACCCAATTCCAGCGCGATCCTTCCAAGTCGGAGAGCAGCTCACCTACGAAATCTCTTGGCTGAATATCACGGCCGGCACAGCTGTGATGGCGATCAGTGCTGCCGGTACGGACGTGGACCGGCCGCTGGCGAAATTGATTACGACGGCGCAGTCGAGGCCCATCATCACCAAGTTCTTTCCCGTGGACAACCGAGTCGAGTCGATCGTGGACCCCGTCACGCTGCTTCCGGAGCATTTGAACTTCAGGCGGCGAGAAGGGAAGAAGAAGGAAGATATCGAGTACACATTTCATCAGAAAGAGGGGAAGGTCACAGTTGTCAAAGGCGGGACGACTGAAATCTTGGAGATGCCGCCAGGTACCCAAGACGTGATCTCCTGTCTCTATTTTGCGCGTAGTACATTATCGTTCCAGCCCGGCTCATCTCTGACGATGAATGTCTATCACGATAAAAAGAACCGCAAATTGGACGTGCAGGTTGAAGGGATTGAGACTGTCAGCGGTTCGTGGGGGAAAGTTGAAACGGCGCGTGTGTTGGTGATCATGCCGTTTCAAGGACTCTTCCTCAACCAGGGCAACATCCGGGTGTGGTTTACCAACGACGATCGGCGCATTCCGGTTCGCATGAAGGCCAAGGTCGTCATTGGGTCGATTGTGGCCGACCTCGTCAACGGATGGCAGGCCTCACCGCCAGCGCAATAAGAGAACTAGCCTTTCGTTGCCCACCCTGGTCAAAACAGTTATACTTGCCTCCATCATGGAACAGTTTCCTCTTACTTTAAGCAGATTTATCGCCCAGACGCAGGAGGTCCCTCCGGGAACCACTGGGGAATTCTCCAGTCTTCTCACTCAGATCGGCCTGGTTGGGAAACTCATTGCGCAGGATCTCAGACATGCGGGGCTGATCGATATCCTGGGAACGACAGGCGAGATCAATGTGCAGGGGGAGACAGTCAAGAAGCTGGATGAGATTGCGAATGAGACGTTTCTCAAAGTATTTCACCATAGCGAACATGTCTGCGCACTGGCGTCTGAAGAGATGGAAAAGCCGGTCCTGCTTCCGGAGAATTGGCCGCAGGCCCAGTACATGCTGCTCTTTGATCCTCTCGATGGCTCATCGAACACAGACTGCAATATGCCGCTCGGCACGATTTTTTCCGTTGTGAAGTCCGAGCGTAAAGAGCGGATGCCGACCGTGGATAACCTCACCCGCAAGGGAACAGAGCAGGTGGCTGCCGGCTATCTCCTCTATGGGTCAAGTACCATGTTGGTCTATACGGTTGGACAAGGAGTCCATGGGTTTACATTGGAGCCAAGCATCGGCGAATATCTGTTGTCCCATGAGCAGATCAGGATTCCCGCTCGAGGCAAGGTCTATGGCGTGAATGAAGGGAATTATCATAAGTGGCCCGGAGGGACGCAAAAGTATATCGACAGTCTGAAAGTCAAGGATACAGCGACCGGGCGTCCCTATAGCGTCCGCTATTCCGGTTGTCTGGTAGCCGATGTGCACCGGATTCTCCTGAGCGGAGGCATCTATCTCTATCCCGGTGAACTGGATAAGCCGGAGGGCAAGCTTCGGTTGTTGTACGAAGCCAACCCATTGGCGTGGGTTGCGGAGCAGGCAGGAGGGAAGGCCAGCACCGGCACCATGCGTATCCTCGACGTGGAGGCCAAACAACTGCATCAACGGGTGCCGCTGATCATCGGCAGTGCGAACGACGTGTGCGATGCAGAGGAGTTCATGCAAGGAAGACGATAACCGTGAATCGTTATACGTGAAACGGGAGAATTTTGACCATTGACGTTTAACGAATAACGTTTCACGGGTCACGTTTCACGAATTCACTGGAGGAGAGACATGGCTGATCGGGTACAAGAAATTCTCAGCTGGTATAGCAGCGACAACGCGGGAACACGAACGAATATTGCCCGCCTGTTGCGCCACGGAAAGTTGGCGGGCACAGGCAAGCTGGTCATTCTGCCCGTCGACCAAGGGTTTGAGCATGGCCCCGCCCGGAGTTTTGCGTCGAACCCAGCGGGGTATAGCCCCCTGTATCATTTTCAATTGGCCATCGATGCCGGCTGTAATGCCTACGCGGCTCCACTGGGGTTTCTCGAAACCGGCGCCGCTGAATTCGCCGGGCGGATTCCGCTGATTTTGAAGTTGAACAATCACGATGTCTTGCATGACGAGAAAGATCCCTTGCCTTCGGTGACAGGCAGCGTGAAGGACGCGCTCCGGCTCGGTTGTTCAGCGGTTGGATTTACGATCTATCCTGGGTCATCGCATTGCAACGTCATGTATCAACAGCTGCGTGCGATTGCAGAAGAGGCCAAGGACTGTGGGTTGGCGGTCGTGGTGTGGTCGTACCCGCGCGGGTCGGTGCTCAGCAAGGAAGGGGAGACGGCGATCGATGTGGTGGCCTATGCGGCGCAGATTGCGGCCCAGCTCGGCGCCCATGTCATTAAGGTCAAGCTCCCCACGGCGCATCTTGAACAGGCTGCGGCGAAGAAGGTGTACGAATCGGCCAAAATTCCAATCGCCACGCTGGCGGAACGGGTCAAGCATGTGGTGCAGAGTTCGTTCGATGGGCGCCGGATCGTCATTTTCTCCGGAGGGGCCAAGAGCGAGGACCAGCATGTGTTTGAGGAGGCGCGCGCCATTCGTGACGGCGGTGGGTTTGGCTCCATCATTGGACGGAACTCGTTTCAGCGGCCTAAGGCGGAGGCGATGAAGTTTCTGCATAACATCATGGGGATATATTCAGGAGAAATTCTGTGATAGGCCGAGAGGCATCGGTGGTATATGAATCCTTCGAACCACGAGAGATGAAGGGCAAGGATCACCTATGAAACTCGTTCGTGCAGGGCTGGTTCCGTTTGCCTTGGTTACTGGAGGGATCATCATCGGGATCGTGGTGGCGTCCAACATGGGTTGGTTGCCGACGGGCACGGCCGGTCATGAGCCGATTCCCAACCCCATCGCTCGCCAAGTGGCAACTGCACCGCAGTTGCCGATGGGAGGAGGGAGTGCGAAAAACTTCGTTGAGATTGCCAAATCGGTCAAGCCGGCGGTCGTCAACATTTCGGCGACGCGAAGCGGAAAATCAGTGGATAGTCCACACGGTTCGCCGCACGACGACCCGTTTTTTCGCAAGTTCTTCGGCGATGAATTTTTTAAGCGTGATGCGCCTCAGCGAGAGCCAAAAGAGCGCGGTCAGGGGTCCGGGGTCATAGTGGAATCCAATGGTTTGATCGTCACCAATAACCATGTCGTGAACAAGGCCGATGAGATTCGAGTCTTTTTGTCGGACAAGCGGGAGTTTAAGGGCAAGCTGATCGGCACCGATGCGAAGACGGATATTGCGATCGTGAAAATCGAAGCGACAGGGCTCTCAACCATTCCCTGGGCAGACTCCGACCAGCTGGAGGTCGGGGAGTATGTGTTGGCGGTAGGGAGTCCGTTCGGGCTCACCCAGACGGTGACTATGGGGATCGTCAGTGCAGTCGGACGTGCCAGCATGGGCATTGCCGAATACGAAGATTTCATCCAAACCGATGCGGCGATCAACCCAGGCAATTCCGGAGGCGCGTTAGTCAACGTGCGTGGCGAATTGGTCGGGATCAATACGGCGATTTTCAGCCAAAGCGGCGGCAGCATGGGCATTGGGTTTGCGGTGCCGAGCAATTTGTCGCGCGCCGTCATGGATCAGTTAGTGCGAACGGGGAAGGTCGTCCGTGGCTGGCTCGGTGTGGCGATTCAAGATTTGACTCCTGAGTTGGCTACGCAGTTCGGGATCGCCGATACGAAAGGCGTGCTCGTCAGCGACGTCATGGAGGATAGTCCTGCGAAGAAGGCTGGGGTCGAGCGCGCAGATGTCATTGTCGAATATGACGGGAAGTCGATGGATTCGCCGACGCATTTGCGGAATGCCGTCGCGCAGACTCCGGTTGGTAAGAAGGTCTCGGTCAAGTTGATTCGAGACAAGAAACCCAAGACGATGGAGATTGCCATTGTCGAGCAGCCGAAATCGTTGGGACAGCCCGGCGCAGAGGAGAGCAGGGAGTCAGCGGTGCCGACTGGGGTTCTCTCGGATATTGATGTCCGTGAAGTCAACGAGGAACTGACTGCTCGCTACGGATTGAAGTCCACCGAGCGGGGCGTAGTGGTAGTCCGGGTCAAGCCTGGAAGCACGGCGGAAGAAATGGGTGTGCGCGAAGGCGATCTGATACTCGAAGTCAATCGCAAGGCCGTGGGCTCGCTGAAGTCTTATGAACAAGCTGCTTCCGGTCTTGCCAAGGATCATGCGGTCCTTTTGTTGCTCAAACGAAAGGGCCAAGCGATCTACCTCACACTGCGGCCGTAGCGCGTGAAGCGTTATCTGGTTGATCTGGTGTTTTGTTTATTTGGTTGATTTGGTTCATCTGGTTTATCCGGTTCGTCTCATGCAACCAAACAAACCAGACGGACCGAATAGACCAAATGAACAAGATAGGCGGCCTTGTCTATGACGTCGCGTCGCGTCGAACCGATCTCTCATCAGGCTTCGTTGGTGGTGGCGCTTGTACCGGCTGCCGGTCGCGGGCTTCGGATGGGTGGCTCCGTCCCCAAACAATTTCTGTCGTTGGGTGGTGAGCCGCTCATCGTTCAGTCGTTACGGACATTGCAAGCCTCCTCTGTGGTCGATCAGATCGTTCTTGCCGTTCCCCTTGCCGACGTTGAATACTGTGAGCATGAGATCGTCTTGCGGTATGGATTCACCAAAGTGACGAAGGTGGTGGCGGGCGGTGACGAGCGCCAGGATTCGGTGCGATATGCGCTCGCTCAGATCCCATCAGACACAGAGATCGTGCTCATCCATGATGCCGTACGGCCTTTTGTGACACAACGGATGATCGAAGAGGTCGTGGCTGCAGCGAGGAAAGAGGGCGCGGCGATTATTGCGCTTCCGATGCGGGATACCGTGAAGCAGGTGCGGACGGATGGGACGATTGAACGAACGGTCGATCGTACTCCCTTGTGGCTCGCCCAAACTCCGCAGGCCTTTCGACGGAACTGGATCGAGAGCGCCCACAAGAAAGCGCATGCCGAAGGGATTCGAGCCACCGACGATGCTTTCCTGGTGGAGTGGTTAGGGTATTCAGTGGCGGTGGTGGAGGGAAGCGGGGAGAATATCAAAGTGACGAGGCCTGAAGATCTGGTGATCGGCGAGGCTATTCTGGCGTCGCGAGTCACGGGGGGCGGGACACGCGAGAAAATCGTGAAAAGCGGGACTGGCACGTCTCGCTCTTCGCGCCCATCCCGCGAATCTCGCTGAGATATAGGAGCGCCTATGACAATGCGAGTGGGTTGCGGCTACGACATCCATCCGTTGGGACCAGGACGAAAACTAATTCTCGGCGGGATCGAGGTGCCTCACAGCAAGGGGTTATTGGGACATTCCGATTCCGACGCCTTGGTCCATGCCCTCTGCGATGCGTTGCTTGGAGCGATGGGTGAAGGTGATCTAGGACGGCACTATCCCAGTTCCGATCAGCGGTTCAAGGACATCTCGAGCCTGAAGCTGCTGGAGGATGTTGTCGGGAAGATGCGGGGGAAGGGGTATCGCCTCGTGAACGCCGACACCGTCATCATCGCGCAGGCTCCTCGGCTCAGTTCGCACTTGGCAGCCATGCAGAAGCAAATGGCGCAGGTACTCGGGGTCGATCCGGATCTCGTCAACGTCAAGGTGAAGAGCGGAGAGGGAATCGGCATGATCGGTCGGGAGGAAGGGATTGCCGCCCAGGCGGTTTGTTTGATCGAACGGGTTCAGACAGCGTAAGATATTTCCATTATGGTCCTGAAAGCCATTCAAAAAGATCTCCGCGCGGTCTTCGACCGAGATCCAGCTGCGACCAGCTGGCTTGAAGTCGTGCTGACCTATGCCGGTTTTCATGCGCTGCTGGCCTACCGCGTTTCCCACTGGCTGAAGTCCTACAACGTGCCGTTCGTTCCTCGGGCTATTTCTCAGGTTGCTCGCTGGTTCACGGGAATCGAAATCCATCCTTCGGCGAAGATCGGCACCGGGTTCTTCATCGACCATGGCATGGGGGTTGTGATTGGCGAAACGGCAGAGATCGGAGATTATGTGACCCTCTTTCAAGGCGTGACGCTTGGGGGGACGGGGAAGGAGCGAGGGAAGCGCCACCCCACGCTCGGCAATCACGTAGTCGTCGGGGCCGGAGCGAAGATTCTCGGCGGGATCACGGTCGGCGACAATGTGAAGATTGGCGCCAATTCGGTTGTGCTCAAGAATGTCGTCGCCAATTCCACCGTCATCGGCGTGCCGGCCCGCGTCATTAGAACTCAGGGCGAGCGGCTACCCGACGCCACCATGGACCACAGTAACCTGCCGGACCCAGTCAGTGACCGGCTCTTGGCACTCGAGCAGGAGTTGATCGAACTGCGCAAGAAGCTGGAGAATCAGGACTCCTCCCGCCTATTCTAGCGGGCAGGTTGATTTGGTTTATCTGGTTTGTTTTGTTCATCCGGTTAGGCTAGTTCACCCAAACAAACCAAAGAGACCAAATAAATACGAGAAACCAGCCGGTTTTCACGCTTTTTCACCATTGCTCGGCACGTTTGGCGTGAGGGTGTAATGTGGAAATGTGTCCCGCGGCCCGAGCGGGCCGCGGGACAAGAATCTTAGCTGGAGAGGCAGGTGCTCATAAACGCTTTACGTTCATCGCCCTTGAGTTTCTTCGCACCGGCTTCTGTGTTGCACGATTTCATCTTACTCTGCTGAGTCCCACCCGCCTTCGCCGGTTTTGCGGAGAGGCATTCTTTCACAAATGCCTTTCGCTCGTCGTCTTTTCCTTCACCCAAACCTTGGTCGTTCGCTCGGGCGTTGCAGGCAGCCTTTTTACTTTGCTTCGCGGGCGCCGCGATGGCAAATGGTGCGATGCACAGCCCTGATACAAAGAGGGATACCGCCACGATGCCGGCTGTCTTCGTCATGTGCATCTCCTTTGGTGAGAGTGGGGGTAAAAAACTCTCATAGCATACCGAATTATTTTAGGTGTGTCCATGAAGATTTTAGGAATACTCTCTAGCGGGTTCCGAAGCGCGATTCTGAGTCATCTGGGAGCCGCGCGAGACATGCGAGACTGGCGGGAAAGGCGAAGCGGACAAAGGTTCGAGGTCCGAAGTTTGAGGTTTTCTGGATTTTGAACTCCGAACGTCATACTTCAGCTCATGCATGAGATGATGCTCCTGCCCATCTCGCCCGTTCTGCTTTTCCCGCTTGTCGCGCCTCGCTCGCATGCCTCGCGCTTCGCTACTCGTAATCTACGCGCATGAGGCAGAGTCCATGAGGGGGGGCGGTCTGGCCTGCGGCAGACCGATCCCGAGCCCGCATGACTTCGATAAGACTGGCGGGAGTGCGTTTGCCCAGCCCCACTTCGACTACCGTTCCCACGATTGCGCGGACCATGTGCTTGAGAAACCGGTCGGCGTAGGCCTCAATGAGAATCTCGTCGTCGTGGCGGATGACCGCGAGTCGTTGGAGATGGCAGATGGGATTCTTGTTGTCCGTGAGACTTCCTTCGAAGGAGGAAAAGTCTTGCGATCCGATCAGCGGCGAGGCTGCCCGTTGCATGGCAGTTTCATCCAGCGGTTTGTAGATGTGCCAGACGAACGCGCGATCGATGGTGGGACGGGCCGGACGATGGAGGATTCGATAGGTGTAGAGCTTCCCTTGTGCATCGTGTTGGGCATGAAAGCGGTCGTCCATGAGGGCGGAGGAACGAACGGCTATGTCTTTCGGCAGCACGGCATTGAGTGCCCGCATCCAGTTGGAAGCAGGCCAATCCAGGCTCGTGAGAAAACTCGCCACTTGCCCACGCGCATGTACGCCGGAGTCCGTGCGGCCAGCACCGATGACGGATACCGTGGCCTGGCTGACCTGGTGGATGGCTTGTTCGATGGCCTCTTGGATCGTGAGGTGATCGGGTTGGCGCTGCCATCCGGCGTAGCAGGTTCCGTCGTACTCCAGGACTAACTTGACCGTAGGCATCGACGTGGGGGATAGAACAATACGGAGGTCATCGCGTGGCGAGCTTCGAAGAGGCAAGGAAGGATTTGACGCCTTCCATCAGCGCTTCTGCCACGCGCGTGGTGAAGCGGGTGGTTCGGAGCAGATCTTCTTCATCAGAGTTCGAGATATAGGCGATTTCGGCCAGGATACTGGGCATGCTGGTGAAGCGGAGCACATAGAAGGGCGCAGTCTTCACCCCATGGTCCACCAAGGCGTAGTGGTCGTTCAGACTGGTCACCATGGCTTCCTTCGCGGTCCAGGCGAGTTCAAGGGACTCTTCGATCTTTTTCGCCGTCAGGAGATCGGCGACGAGATATTCCCATCCCACGCCAGTGCTGTTGAGGGGAGTTCCATTTTCTCGGGCCGCCACTTCGAGCGCCCGTTGATCCTTGGCCTCTCCGAAATGGTAGACTTCAATCCCCTTCACGGAGCGTTGTGGGTGGGAGTTGACATGGATCGACACGAAGAGATCCGCTTCCTGTCCATTGGCAAACTTTGCCCGGTCTTCCAGCTCGACGAACTGGTCCCGCTCACGTGTCATGAGAACACGGACTCCCGGCTGCTGGCTCAAGATATCGCGTAGTTTCAACGCAACTTTCAGCGTAATGTCTTTTTCTTCCGTCCCACGCTGCCCACGTGCCCCGGGGTCTCTCCCGCCGTGCCCTGGATCGATCACGATGGTCTTAAATGATTTGGTTCGCGGCTGAGCAGGCTGCGGAGGGGAGGGAAGTGAGAGTCCCTGGCCCGCTGTTGATTCAATAGACGGACCGGTCAGGGAATTACTGGGAGGCACCACATCAATGACAAGTCGTGGAGGGTCCGCCAGCGTGAGCCATTTATAGCTTTTAAATGAACCAGGTGGCAGAGAGACATGTACAGATCGTTCAGATGGTTGGGTAATGATAAACGGCTTGGCAAGCCTGCCAGTGGTGAGTTTCGTCTTAGCGGATTGGCTCAGGGTGGCATTGGGAATTTCGATGGTGACTCCCTCAGCCTGTAGCTGGGGATGACTGTTGGGGCGGGCTTTCGTGTCGAGATCGAGCACAAGTCTCGTCAGTCCAGGCGAGCTAGCCGTCCTGAAGTTCTGTATCGTCGCCATACCGAGTGCAGAGGGTGATAATCGCACCTGGGAGGGATGAGACTGTTTGGGCTTAGCGGGAGGTTTCTGCTGGGCGGTACCCGTTGCCGCACATGCCTGACCGGCGTGAAACGGAATGAGGGCATGGCCAGGGAGGTCGAAGAGTCCGACAAGGAGGGCGAGAGGAAGGATGAGCCACAGGGCTGATCGCATGGGGTGTTCACGGCATTGACTGAACAAAGTGTATTTCTCAGATGTTAGCACAGTTGTCAAGAGGATTGGCCGAATGAATGTGTGGTGAAACCGATTGACACCGAGCAGTGTGAGCGATAGGTTCTCTCGCAGGATGCTGAAGAAGTCCGCTAGCTAAGAAGACCGTTATTTGGCTTGTTTGGTTTGTCTCGTTTATTTGTTTGAACTAGACTAACCAGATGAACCAGACAAACCACCATAGTTTTCTCGCAGCCTGCTAGTCATGGCGCTCCACCTGATTATCGATGGGTACAATCTCTTGGCGCTGACGGGTCGGATCGGTGCAGGGACGAGCTTGCATTCCGAGGCGGCGCGCGAGTCGTTCCTGCGCGATTTGGCGGCGTATCGTCAACGAAAATCCCATCTGATCACGGTGGTCTTTGACGGATGGCAACAAGGATGGGGCACGGAACAGCGGGAGCATCGGTTCGGTCTTGAAATCATCTTCTCTCGACGGGGAGAAAAGGCCGATCAGGTGATTCAACGTCTGGCTGCTGAGTTCGGATCCGCCTGCGCGGTGGTGAGTTCTGATCGTGAGATCATCAACGTTGCGACGGCGCAGGGGGCCTTCGTCATGAAGGCCCAGGAGTTTCTTGGGAAACTGCAGAGGCCGTCGAGCTTGAGCCAAGCCTCCCTCCACAAAGAGTTGGATACAGGGGAGGATCTTCGGCCGAAGCGAGGTCCGGAGAAGCGCGGGAATCCACGGAAGTTACCCAAGGCGCTGCGACAACGCAACCGGCAGCTCAAGCGATTTTGAACAGGCGTTTTGCATTCTCGGTCGTGATGCGTCCAATGGTGTCGACCGACATGTCCGGTGTATCGGCGTGAAGCTCCGCCAGTTTTTGCGCGACGAAGGGCACGTAGGCCGGTTCGTTTCGTCTGCCTCGATGAGGGATGGGTGTCAGATACGGGCAGTCGGTTTCGATCAGGAGGCGGTCTAACGGAACGGTCTTGGCGATGTCTCGGAGCATCGTTGCGCTCTGAAACGTGAGAATCCCCGAAAACGAAAGATAAAACCCTAAGTCCAGCGCATCTTTCGCCAGCCACGCATCCCCTGAGAAGCAGTGAAAGACCCCGCCGATTTCTGACGCGTGCTCCTCTTGCAAAATTGCAATCGTATCGTCCTGGGCCTCTCGCGTGTGAATGATCACCGGGAGTTTCAGCTCGCGCGCGAGCTGGACTTGTTCTCGGAATCGCTCGCGCTGTTCCTTCGGCGATGAATGGTTGTAGTGGTAGTCGAGCCCGATCTCCCCATAGGCGACCACTTTTTTGTTCTGTGCCAGTCGGCGGAAATCGTCGTACCAGTTATCGAGGATATGCTTTACTTCATGCGGATGGACGCCGATGGAGGCATAGACGAACGGGTGTTGCTCTGCCAGTGAGATTGCCGCCTGACTGGTCGCCAGGTCGCAACCGATGGTGACGAAGGCTTCGACACCGGCTTCCCGGGCGCGCGCAATCATGGCCTCGCGATCTTCATCATAGCGGGCATCGTCCAGATGGGTATGGGTGTCGAAGAGCATGCGGGTCTCTTGGTAGGGGTCGATCGCGCTGAAGACCGGGGTTTCCCTAAGCGGGCTTGGTCACGATCATGTTGGCCAGTTCGCCTAGCAGAGATTCTGTCTCGTCCCAGCCGAGACAGGCATCGGTGATGGAGACACCGTGGGCCAACGCTTTTCCCTGTTGCCAGGTCTGTTTGCCGGGCTTGATGTTGCTTTCGAGCATCAGGCCCATGATGGATTGGCGACCGTCGCGGAATTGCTTTAGCACATCCCGTGCGACGAGGCCTTGACGGCGGTGGTCTTTACCAGAGTTGTCATGCGAACAGTCGATCATGATGGGACGGACGATACCCTCGCTCGCGACAACGGCCTCCGCACGGGCCACATGTTCGGCCTCATAATTGGTGGCGCCGCCGCCGCCTCGCAGTACGATATGGCGATCAGGGTTACCCATGGTCTTGATGATAGAGGTGAGGCCGTCGGCGTTGATGCCAAGAAAATGATGCGACTGCTTTGCGGCGACCATGGCATTCCATGCCACCTGAAGATTGCCTTCTGTGCCGTTCTTGAAGCCGACCGGCATAGACAGCCCGCTGGCCATTTCCCGGTGCGGCTGGCTTTCGGTGGTGCGGGCCCCGATGGCGACCCAACTCCAGAGATCGGCGATGTATTGGGGAGATACCGGGTCCAAGGCTTCAGCGGCGCAGGGGACCCCGCGCTTGTTAATGTTGAGGAGGGTCGTTCTCGCGATTTCCATTCCGGTTGCGATGTCGCAGGTGCCGTCCAAATGCGGATCGTTGATGAGGCCCTTCCACCCGACCGTGGTGCGGGGTTTTTCAAAGTAGGTGCGCATGACGATCAGGAACCGGTCGCGCAACGCATCGGCCACTGGTTTCAATCGGTCGGCATACTCATAGGCGGCCTCAGGATCGTGAATCGAACAGGGGCCGACGATCACCAGCAGGCGCTCACGGTCTTGGCCGTGCAAAATGCGACGAATGGCATCCCTGGTTTCAACGACAAGTGCGGCAGATTGGTCGGTAATCGGCAGTGTTGACTTGATCGTTCTCGGCGAGGGCAGCGGCTTAATTTCTATGATGTGCTGGTTATCGAGTGGTCGCTGCATGGTCTTGCCTTTTTGCCCGTGAATCGCCTTTAGCGCATGTGTAGCTCGGCGAGGGCGGTGTGCTTGGACGTGTAAAATATAGCGGATATTAAAGGAAATATCCACTGGAGGGGGCACCTACGGTTGGAAGATACCTTGAATACGTGCCGTGACTCCTCTGTTTGACAAGCCGCGAACGCCTATGTTACGTAGCTCGCCCACGATGACTCTGCGCACTTCCATACGCCGGTTGCCCTGTTTTATTCGGGGCACTGTGGCCATCGGCCTTGTCCTGCTATTGCTCGCGATCGCGCCGTTTGCCGTGGCGCAGGATGTCCATCACGAGTTGGCGGCTGTCGACCACGACGGCCACGAGCACTCCGATACCGATCTCTGCCAGTGGGTCAAGCATCACACGGCCGGCTCACTTGATGTCGGCGCTCCTCTCTTTACGGCACAGGAACTCGTCGACCTGCTTGAACTTCCAGCGGACTCCGTTCTGCTTTCCTTCGAACTCTCCACCCCCGGTCCTTCGCGCGCCCCCCCACGCGGTTAGTCACGTCATCTCGATTCTCGCCATTCTGGCACGGTTGCCGTCGGACTACCTGCTGCTGTGGCGTCTTTTAAACACGTGATTTGGAGAGGGACTTCATGCGATCCATTATATGGAGCCATCTTATTGTTCGTTCGATATGTCTCTGTGTCGTATGTCTGAGTGTTCTTCATCAGGGTCGTGCCGCTTCGGCCGAACCCAATCTCATCGTTGGATCGGTCCAGAATCTGGATCTTCGTCGAGTGGGGCAGGTGCTCGTCGAGGTAAAAAATCAAGAAGGGGCGTTGGTGACGACCGGCGTCTCGAACGATGCCGGAGAATTCAGCATTCCCGTCCCTGCCGATGGAACCTATTCTGTCAGCGCCATACAAGATACCTATCGAAGCGAATATATCGTGCTCAAGGTCGGGACCGAGGCGTCCGGCCCCATCACCCTGACCTTGTCCAAGACCAAAGAGATCGCACTCGAAGTGCGGTCGCCTCTCGCACCGATTCAATATAAGGTGTCGAGCGAGACCTATTCGATCAGTCGAAAGGACATCGAAGAATTACCGCGCGGCAACAATGTTGAGTTACAGGACGTGCTCATCACAATTCCAGGCGCCGTCTATGGCTCGCTCAAGCAAGTGCATATTCGGCAAGATCATGCGAACATCCAGCTCCGAATCGACGGTGTGCCGATTCCGGATACTGTGTCGTCCACCTTCTCCGATGTAATCTCTCCGCGGGCGTGGGAGCGGGCAGATATCATCCTCGGCGGCATGGAAGCACAGTATGGAAACAAGACAGCCGCGGTGTTGGACATCACGACCAAGAGCGGAACCAAACCGGGATTTGGGTCGGCGCAAGTGCTCGGCGGGTCGAACAATACGATCAATCCGTCGCTCGAATACGGGGGCACGATCGGCGAGAAGTTCCGGTTCTATGTGCTGAACAGCCATACGGCGACGAATCGCGGCATCGAGCCGCCGACGCTCGGACATTCGATTTTTCACGGGCAAAGCGAGCGGAATCAGACGTTCATTCGCGGCGACTATCAGCTCGACAATTCGAATAACTTTTCATTTGTATTTTTGAACTCCGTGGCGAAATATCAGATTCCGACGGCTCCGGGCAGCGAGGTTGATCCCAGCGGGACGGTGTTGCCGTTGCTCCAGGCGAGCCGGCCCGGATTCACACCGGTGGCGTCCCAGGCCATCGACGAAAACCAAAAGGAAAATAACCAATACGGGCACATGGTCTGGCGGCACGATGTGAGTAGCAACAATTTTTTCAGCCTTTCCGGGTACGTTCGCCAGACGCGGGCCACGTTTCGGACTGATCCATTTAATCTGCTCGCCTATACGGCGGACCCGGCTGAGCCATTTTCTGCGGCCAGCCAGGATCGGAACGCCTATTCGGGCGGAATCCGATTCGATCACACCTATATTCCCAATAAAGAGCATGTGATCAAGACTGGATTCCAGGTCGATCGGACACAGACATGGAACAAAACGAGACTGTTCACGTTCGCGGATGACGGAGCGGGCAATCCGACGGGGAATGTGCTGGGGCTGGATGCGGATAATCGGCTGATCGGCTATCGG
Organism: Nitrospiraceae bacterium; assembly: GCA_039920585.1. Lineage (GTDB taxonomy): Bacteria > Nitrospirota > Nitrospiria > Nitrospirales > Nitrospiraceae > Palsa-1315. Next base: position 34,823 of record JBDSDL010000194.1, read on the forward strand.
CAGGAATTCTGGATTCAGGATCAGTGGAGCCCGAACGATCGGTGGACGTTCAACCTCGGTGTGCGGGCCGATGCCGTGCAGTACCAGCGCGATGAGGCGCAAATCAGCCCGCGGGTCGGGATCACGTACAAGGCCGATCAGGCGAATGTGTTCCACGTCTTCTACGGACGGCAGTTCACGCCGCCGAATCTTGAAGCCATTTCCTTTGCCAAACTCAATACTGCCGGAACGAAGGCGGCGCCGGAAGATACAACGAATAATACGGTTCGAGCTGAACGCGCCCATTACTTCGAGGTGGGCAGCTACCACGCCCTCTCACGGTGGGCGACCTTGCAACTGACTGGCTACTACAAGCTTGCCAATTATCTGTCGGATGCGGGCCAGTTCGGGACGACACCCTTGTTGAATTACTTCGCGTTTGAGCGAGGTTGGACGAGAGGCATCGATGGAGCCCTGAAACTCCAGATCACGGATAACATGACGGCGCGCGGTAATGTGGCCTGTGGGCAGTGTAAAGGGTATGGGCTCCAATCCGGCCACATCCTGCTCGAAGCGGCCGAAATTGCCGATATCAACTCGAAAGGCGGGGTGCATTGCGATCACCAGCAGACACTGACCAGTTCGGCAGTGGTCGCCTATCGCTTTTTGGAGCGGACGACACTCACGGGCCAGACATTGTTTGCGTCCGGGTTACGTACGGCGGAAGAGGGAGGTAAGACGAACTCCACCCACAGTCCGTCATACACGATCTATAATATGTCCCTTACGCACGTCATCCCTTTACCGTGGGACAATCAGAAGCTTCTGTTGGGGTTTGACGTGGTGAATCTACTGGACCAACAGTATTTCATCAATCGGGGTGAGGGGAATATCGGATTGGGCGTGTCCCATGCTGGGATGCCCCGGTCCTTTTTCTTCCGTGGTCAATGGTTCTTTTAGTCGGATGCTGAAACAGGCCATCAACTGCGTTCTCGTCTCGGGCGAATCCTCAACGAGGACCCAGCCGCCTCACCACTCGGCGGCGCGCACAGACGTGGTGCTCCTTATTCGTCGCACCGTGCGCCCCAGAGGGTACGCCTCCGATTCGTGCGTCGCCTGCGGCCTTGCCTGGGACTAGGCGCGTCTTGGCGCACCAGGGTTGGAAGGGTGAGAAGGTCGCCCGTTTGAGCATCCGGTGGTCGATAGAGTAAGATGCGAAAGTCATGAGATTAATGCTTGCGATATTTTTTTCGGTGGTAGTGGCTTGGCCGGCCATGGCATTTGCGGTGGCCGGCGACGAAGCGACGCATGAAATGGATCATAGCGAAGATGTATTAGAGTTGCCGGAAGTCCATGTGCACGGATTGCCCCTGAACAAGGACCAGCAGCTCGGGCCAGTTCCAAAATCCACCCCCTGGCCGGCTATTCCGCCTGCCTTAGACGGCAAAGAACTCGACGATTGGATGAAAGCGCGCATGTTGGTTTCCAAGCATGCGACGGTGACGGTGGTCGTGTTAGAGCCGGCCAAGCATCGGGAACTGACCATCGCCGGCGTGGCTGCGTTGAATAAGTGGACCTTCGAGCCCCAGTTGAAAGGCGATGAGCCGATCGATGGGGAATTGACCGTACGCATCCACTTTCGGACGAGATGAGCGATGAAGGCAGGTCAATGGTCATTGGTCAATAGGCATTCGAGATGGGAGCGATACATATAGGGCGTTATCTCTCCCCTATTGACCGTTGACTATTGACCATGAACCAATCATGAATTTGGACGAATCGCTCTTTCGTGCCATCAATGGGTTCGCTGGGCAGTTGGCCTGGATGGATGGAGTGGCACTCAGTCTCTCCAATTCAAGCCTGCTGTGGGTTCCCGCTATCCTATTGGCTGGCTATTGGCTGTGGGTGTCGTGGCGGGAGGCATTACTGGCAGCCCCCGTGCTGGCTGCTTCCATCGGCCTGTTGGATTTCGTCGGAGCGCGGATCAAAGATCTTGCGGCTCGCCCGCGACCCTGTATGGCGTTCCCGGATATCCACCAGATTGAGGCCTGCGGCAAGACCTTCGGATTTCCGTCGAACCACGCTGTTAACACCGCGACGGCTGCAGCATTTCTCCACGTGCTCTATCCGCGGTCAGGCTGGGTCAGCTGGCCGTTGGTCGGACTGATCGGACTGTCGCGTGTGTATATCGGGGCCCACTACGCCACGGACATCCTGGGAGGTTGGGTAATCGGCGGATTATTCGGCGCTGGTGCCGCGTGGGTGCTCCTGCGCTACTCGCGGATACGTTCTTCGATGGCAAGCCCTATTGCGTAGTTTCCGTGCTCTCGTTGCTTTCCAGACAGCGTAACAGTTCTGCTTGGCAGCGTTCCTGATCGTAGCCTCGTCCGATCAACACGATCGCGTGGCTCGGTTCGTCGAGCAATGTGATCGGCGTAATAGTCGCGTTGCCTGGAGGGGCGTATTGAAACTCTTGGAGTTCCGGTCCCTTGGCGAAGCGGAAGAAGCCTTTCGCCCGCTCTAGTTCAGGGGGTAGGGTCTTCATCCAGCGCAGAAATCGTTCAAAGTTCAACGGGCCAGGCAGTCGAACCGTTGTGGCGATGGGATGATACGAGGCCCGCTTGTTCGGTGTGGACGAGCGAGGCACTCCGAATTCCACATTCATCGCCTGCGCCGACGACCTGCGGGTGATTGGTTCGAGCAGCGATGAGGGATCGATCCTGGCATGACTGGCTTCCCAGACCCGCGCGTAGGGATTCTGCTCGATGATCGAGGTCTTGAATGCTTCCCAATGTCCGGGAACATAGAGGTCTCGTTTATTGAGAATGAGTTCATCGGCGCAGCGAATTGCCTGCCTGGTGACAAATCCCCCCATACTTTCCCTGTCTGTCGGGATTGGATGCAGTAAGGCGATGACTTTTTCTAAGTGCGTGAGGCGCGCGGTGTAAAGATCCGTGACACCATCGATCACTTCAGCCGGATCGGCCATGCCCGAACATTCCAGAATAATGACATCCGACTCATAGTCCCGCACCAGCTGCGCGATCCCCCAGGACAAATCTTCCTTCGTGTCGCAACAGACGCAGCCGCCCGCGAGGTTCATGACTTGTTCGGCAATTGTGCCTGCGCGGGGGCCGTCGATGCTCACCTCTCCCGCTTCGTTCATCAACACGCCGGCCCGTTTGCCCTGGCTCTTCCAATGTTCAAGCAGACGCATTAAGAGGGTGGTTTTTCCCGCGCCGAGGGAACCGCAGAGGACATAGAAGGGAACCGGAGAAGTTCGCATGGATAGTACCTGATCGACAGTGAGGACACAGATTCAGCCACAGGCATTCTACCGAGACACAGGATGAACAAAAAGGGGGGGCTTAGGCGCATGTACCTCTATCTATATGGGGGAGGGACAAACAAAGCAAATTTATGAATAGAGAGGGGGATCGTTTATCCTGCAATATTCGCGAGAATTCGTCGATAATGCGGGCTACCGTGTGGAGATGACGAGGCTGTTGTTTTCGACTCGAACGGATTCAATCTGAGGCGGAAGCACGAATTTGTCTCGATTGTTCGGCGAATCGAATAATTGATGAACGACACTGTCGAGAGTCGAGGATGGAATGGGTAATGAGCCAATCTTGCCGGCCGTGGGTTGGAGCCTGATGTAACCCCCTTCAGTTGTGATCGTACCGTCGAGTTGGAGTGAGATTTCTTTTCCATAGAGGGCGAAGAGGGCATAGGCCCGAAGTTGGTTGCCTATGAGGTTGATGCGGACATCTTTCAAGGCCGATTGAATCACCTGCACGTTCGGGTCGCTTCCTATGGGCGCCGGGATGCCGGCCTGTTGCGCTTGATGGGTTGAGGCGATTGCGAGATTGTCGCGCATCCACTGATTCAGCTCTGCTTCGTTGAGCGTGAGCGCGCGGGGTTGGCTCGATTGCACGGCCATTTGTAGCTGGGCCATCTTCTCAGAGACGCGATCGGCTGCGTGCGGATCGGTTTGGATCTGCAGTGGCGGCGCCTGGCGAAGAATCAATAATAAGATTCCGACTGTGACGGTCAGCGAGATCCAGGGAAGAACGTGGAATATACGAGATAACACTCCTAAAGTCGGTTGTTGCGTCGTGGTCTCAGTGCCGGTGATCGGTGGAGTCACGACAGCCGGAACCGATGGTCTGAACTTGGAGAAAACGATCCCGCAACGCAGACACTCTGGCCCGTCCTCCTGTTCGAATCCACACTTGGGGCAAGTCAGGCCTGTTCTGCTTGGCGATGACGAGGATTGCAGTCGCATGAGGCGACTGTAGTTCAGAGCAGCGCAGAGCGCAAAGAATAGTTCGAAATAGTCAGGGAGCGCTCGTCGGAGCGGTGTCAGTGCTTGACCTGGCACCTCGACAAGAACAATCTTCCGTGCTCGGTCAAATTCAACTTTACCTCGACTTCAACATCCAAAAAGTTAGAGTAGGATGAAGATGTAGGGTCACCTCAAGGTGACTCCATCTGGTTCTCAGTTCCCTCCGAGGCAGAGGTGTCCTCCCAAGATGAAGGATTTATGGGCCGAATTATGGGCTCTGCTGAACACGCCATGGTCAGAGATTATTCAGGCGATTGTTTCTTTGGGGGGAGCGGCTGGTGCGGCATTCTTCTACATAATAAGACGGCAGCAAGCAGAGCAGCTCTACGGGCTCCGTATCCTCCGCAAAGTAAGGAGGAAAAGGAGCGGTGGGTGCGCAAAAAGGAATGGCACTTGAAGCTATTTTACGGAATCTGTTTCTGGATCGCGATCGGTCTAGCTTGCATGTGGTTGTACTTTTATATACGACCCCTGAAAGGATCGAACTAAGGTGGAAGGAAATTGTCCCGTCCGCCTGTCCGCAATGGCATAGATCTGCCGCTCCTTCGGCCTTCAGTACATCCTCGCGTGACATTTGTTCTAGGGCTAGCTGATCGCCCCCTCTTTTCCCCACACCCTTCCAAAAATGGTGGCCTGAGTCGCTCCTTGAATTGCGCGCGTCCAACGAGGGCCTTCGGAGGCCGCGCGTTGCGCGAGCACAGAAGATCATCAGGCTCCATCCCCGGTTCCCCGTTGACTCTCTTTCCGCCGCTTTGTTAGACTCCAAAATCCAATTCTAAGTCATTGAAAGGCCCCTTGTTTCCTCTAACTGGGCGGCTGTAGCAACAGGATGCACCACCACATGATCAAAGCTTGGTTGCCCGATGAGATATTTCGGTATGATCGCATGCATCTAACCATCGATGGGACCCTGGGAGAATGGGGCGCCGGTGATTCGATTGCGGCTGAAGAAGAACTTCCACCGCCACCGGCCAACGTGGCCGCAAAAACGGGGAATGGCCGGGTCACCATCACCTGGGATCCCGTTCCCGATGCCATGTATTACAACCTCTATTTCCAAACCACCAAGGGCGTGACGATCAAGTTTTCCGATCTCACGCGTCCGATTGCCGGCGCCGACGACTTCAAAGCCGTCATTGGGGTGAAAAAAGATAAAGGCACCTGTGTGGAAGGCGTTCAAAGCCCCTTTGTCCATGACGATTTGGCCAATGGGACCTGCTACCACTATGTCGTGACCGTGGTCACGCAGAAGGGGGAGAGTCTCGAGTCTCAAGAGGTCATGGCGATTCCCTCGCCCTATCTGTTAGCCATGAGCATCGGCCGGGAAGGTATAGACGACGGGGAGTTTAGCTCGCCCACGGGGATCACGCTCGACAAGGACGGCAATATCTATATCGCGGATACCGATAACCATACGATTCAGAGGTTCGATAAGTCCGGAAAGTTTGTCGCTCGATGGGGCGGCGATCCTTCTTCGCAGGAAGGGAGCTTTTACTATCCGCGCGGATTGGCCGTCGGGCCAAATGACGTGCTGTACATTGCAGACAGCGGCAATAACCGCATTCAGAAGCTCGATCTCAACGGCAATGCGATGCAGGCCTGGGGCAAGTTCGGCTTTGCGTGGCGCGGAGCCGATCTGGGCAAGTTCGACGTACCCTGGGGGCTGGCGACGGACGCAGAAGGGAGTCTCTACATCTCAGACACGAGCAACGCGCGGATTCAGAAGTTCACGTCTGACGGGCAGGCCCTGCTTAAATGGGGTCGTGATGGGAGCTTCGACGGCGCCTTCTTCTTCCCTCGCGGCGTGGCCGTCGATTTTGTCGGCAATGTCTTCGTCGCCGATGAAGGCAATAATCGCATTCAAAAGTTCGATGCCCGTGGGAGTTTCCTTACCAAGTGGGGGCGAGAGGGGGCTGGTCCAGGGCAATTCAAGTCTCCCTGGGGGATTGCCTGCGATACGCTCGGCAATGTCTATGTCGTCGATACCGGCAACCACCGCATCCAAAAGTTCGACGGCAACGGGACGTTCCTGTGTGCGTGGGGAAATCGTGGAAAGACAGAAGGACAACTCAACTTTCCATACGGAATCGCCGTCGACAAAGAAGGCGCGGTCTATGTGGTCGACAGCGGCAATGGCCGTATTCTGAAGTATGTGCCGACGGATGAAGAGCTCAATCGCGGGAAAGATGAGACGTCAACCGATCAGGTTCCGAGCGAGACTCCGTCGCCCCGCAGCGTGGCGGTCAAAGCTGGGGATACGGAAGCCTTCTTGAGTTGGATAGAAGTTGCTGGCGCCCAGTCCTATAACCTGTATTTCAATACGGTCCCGAAGCTCACAACTCAGACGTCGACAAAAATCGAAGGAGTGACGAATCCTTATACGCACAGCGGTCTTTCAAACGATATTCCCTACCACTATGCTGTGACTGCGGTATTCGAGACCGGCGTCGAAAGCGAGTTGTCGAATGAAGTGACGGTGACGCCGGTGCTGATCGACATCACGGCGCCGCAAAATCCCTATGCCGTGATCAATCATGGCGCGTTTATGACGAACACGCCGGAAGTCATCGTCACGGTTTCAGCGAACGATGTCGATACCGGAGTCGCAGCCTACTTTGCCTCCGAGGCGCCGATGACTCCCACAGCGGGGACGCCGGGATGGGTCGATGTGACGCCGGCCACCAAGTTCGGCGCGACGGTCCCGTTTATTTTATCGCTGGGAGACGGGCAGAAGACGATCTATGTCTGGTTTAAGGATGTGGGAGGGAACGTCTCCACCCCTGCGAGCGCCACGATTCTGGTCAACACATCGGGGTATCTCTGCGTGTCCGAGTGGGGCCGTACGGGCCGCGGCGCATCGTTGCTGCACGGCGGTGAGTTCATGGCCCCGATCTACGGACTGTGTGTCGATCAGCAGGGATCGCTATTCGTGGTCGATAACGGCAATAACCGGGTTCAGAAATTCGACAATACCGGCAACTTCATCATCCTGTGGGGAAACTTTGGTTCGGCCAATGCCAACTTCCATAATCCCACTGGAGTTGCCTGCGACGGCAAGGGCGACGTCTGGGTGGTCGATACGAATAACCATCGCGTGCAGAAATTCGACGGGAAGCTGGGCGGCTATCTCATGAAGTTCGGGTCGCGAGGGAACGGCGAAGGACAGTTCAACTCACCCTGGGGCATTGCGGTCGATCGGGTGCGCGGGTATGTCTATGTGGTCGACAGCGCCAACTTCCGCGTCCAGAAATTCGACATGAACGGAGAGTTCATCATGTCCTGGGGCAGTTTCGGAAACGGAGACGGCCAATTTTACTTTCCACGTGGCGTGGCCGTGGACCAGACTGATGGGTTTGTGTACATCGTCGACATGGGTAATCACCGGATTCAAAAATTTGACACCAGCACCAACGTGCTTCCGCAGTTGCTGGCTAAGTGGGGCGGCAGCGCCGAACCAGGCCACGCCAGCAGCCCGCTTGCGCAGGAGGCAGGTCAGTTGCGGTCTCCCTGGGGCATTACGGTGGATGGGGCTGGCGATGTGTATGTGTCGGACACCGGCAATCACCGTGTCGAGAAGTTCGATAAAGAAGGCAATTTCATCACTCAGTGGGGCGGATTCGGAAACGGCAAAGGGCAACTCAACTTTCCCTACGGCATCGCAGTCGATGTGAAGGGAAGTGTGTTCGTCGTCGATAGCGGGAACACTCGGGTCGAACAGTTCATGCCGGCGGATGAGGGGAGCGAACGGCTCCAAGAAAACGCGGAAATGGTGGCAGAGATCGAGAACGTACAACCCGTGAAGCGTGAAGCGTGAAGCGTATCTTGTTCAAGTGTTTTGAGTGAGATATTCGGACGTGAGGACGGAGCGATCATGTTGGATAAAGAGCCCCGCCTAGGATTGACCTACGACGACGTCGTGTTGGTTCCGGCCAAGTCTCAGATCCTGCCGAGTGAAGTGGACATGCGTACGAGACTGACTCGCCACATCAAGATCAACATTCCCATCATCAGTTCGGCCATGGATACTGTCACCGAATCCCGGTTAGCCATCGCCATTGCCCGCGAAGGAGGCATCGGGATTATTCACCGCGTGTTGTCGCCGATAGATCAAGCGACAGAAGTGGATCGGGTGAAGAAATCCGAGAGCGGCATGATTCTCGACCCGATCACGATTGCACCCGATCAAACGATTCGCGATGCCCACGCCTTGATGGCGAAATACCGGATCTCCGGGATTCCTGTGACGAAAGACAAGAAGTTGGTCGGTATTCTCACGAATCGCGATCTGCGGTTCGAAACCAGGATGGATTTGAAGGTCTCGCAGATCATGAAGCGGGACAAGCTGATCACGGCGCCAGAAGGGACCAGCCTGGAAAAGGCCCGCGAGGTGTTGCACGAGCATCGGATCGAGAAGTTGCCGGTCGTCAACAAGCATTTCGAGCTCAAGGGTCTCATTACCATCAAGGATATTGAAAAACGCATCATGTATCCCAATGCCTGCAAGGATGGACATGGCCGGCTTTGTGTGGGGGCGGCAGTCGGGGTAGGGCCGGAGACGGAAGATCGGGTGGCTCGACTCAAGAAGGCTGGAGTGGATCTTGTCGTAGTCGATACGGCCCATGGGCATTCTCAAGCGGTGCTGGATACGGTCAAGATGATCAAGAAACGTTATCCGGAGCTTGAACTGATAGCCGGGAACATCGGCACTGCCGAGGCGGCGAAGGACCTCCTCAAGGCCGGTGTCGATGCCGTGAAGGTGGGTGTGGGGCCTGGTTCGATTTGCACAACCCGCATCGTATCGGGAGCCGGAATGCCGCAGCTGACGGCGATTGCCGATTGTGCAAAGGTTCTTGCTGGCAGCGGGGTTCCAGTCATTGCAGACGGCGGGATCAAATATTCTGGCGATATCACGAAAGCCTTGGCGGCAGGCGCCTCATCGGTCATGTTGGGTGGACTCTTGGCAGGTACGGAAGAATCGCCGGGGGAAACTGAACTGTACCAAGCCAGGACCTATAAGGTGTATCGCGGCATGGGCTCGATTGGCGCGATGGAGCGCGGCGGCGGAGATCGATACGGGCAAGGCGGTCGTCCGGTGCAGAAACTGGTCCCGGAAGGCATCGAAGGTCGTGTGCCCTACAAGGGAAAGCTCTCAGCTGTTATCTATCAATTGATCGGCGGCGTGAAGTCCGGTATGGGCTATTGCGGATGCAGGACGATCTCAGACTTACAGCAGAAGGCCACGTTTATTCGGCAGACGGTTGCAGGTCTCCGAGAAAGTCACGTACACGATGTGATCATCACGAAGGAAGCGCCGAATTACCGGATGGATTGGGAGTGATCGAAGGCTATCAGCTCTCAGCCGTCAGCTCTCAGCAAGACACGAATCATTCCCACCTCGGTTCAGAACTTGTCACAAACATTTGTGCGATTATCCTATCTGACCGGTTGCTGATGGCTAAATGCTGACCGCTGAAAGCTAATTCCATGGAACTCTGGCACAATAGAATCCTGGTCCTCGATTTTGGGTCGCAATACACGCAACTGATTGCACGTCGCATTCGCGAAGCGCACGTCTACTCGCAAATTCTGCCCTGCACCGTTCCCT
>JBDSDL010000195.1:0-20700 GCA_039920585.1 Nitrospiraceae bacterium
AAGCTACACGCGCTTTTATTTTTCGATCTAGGCAGTGTTTCATTGTTCCGCTCGCATTGAAATCTCTGTTAGTTCTGTCACATCCGATCGAGTCCTGCTAGATCACTCCTTACACGACACTCGATCATCAGGATCGCCTGGCGTTGTGGGCAAAATAAGAGGCGGGTTGGCTGAAGATGCTTGTGGGCCTGAGCAACATGATCTGGCTCCTCTTGCCGCTGCGTACCAATAGGTCGGCATAATACTCTGTCATAGCCACCTACCGCAACCTCGGGAAAGTCATCCATCTATGACTTTTCGACCGAGCGGGACCCGTCCATCTAGATGTATCCCCGGACGGCTCCGTGCCGTCTAACCGAAATAGCTCGGTCCATGCAAATCGTTCGTTCGAGATGATGAGACGGGTGAACATCCATCTTGTCGAAATGTTCGTGACCTCAGAGATTGGGCGATTGCACCAACAGACTCGTGAAGAATCAAGAGCTATAGTACGTCGGTTCGCAGCCATAGATACGGGGCCAGACTGCGCACGTCCAACGAGGATTTTCCCTTTCTCTTCCCAACCTCGTAGCCGTAGACTCAACGGGGCTATAGGTGAGGTGCCCCATCGTGCGCGTTCTGCGAGCACAGGGGCTACCATTCTTCACTTTCTCTCCTTTTCGGCCGGTGTTCTATTTTAAGGCCAGGGCTGGGAGGCTCTCGGAGCGTGATCAGAGCGCCGTTGAGTTACCGCTCTTGCTGAGCTGCAACGGCTGCCGCAGGCAGTGGCGACGAATGTTCGAAGCAACACCTTAGCGAAGCTCTGGTGTTGCAAGTTTTCGGCGCCAAGAGGAGGCGAAGCCTAGAGCGGTCAACGGCGCTCTGTGGCTCCACGCGGAGAGAGCCTCCCTGCCCAGGCCACCCTCTTACACCGGCCACTTCTCTTCCTTCCACGCCATCTCCCAAAACATCCACTCATAGCGCGAGCTGACGACGAACGATTCTTCCATCCGCCGTTTCTCTTCTTTTCCCGCCGTCTTGGCCCACTGGTCCACTTTCCTCCTCATCCATTGCTGGACCTCTGCGAATTCAGGCGAGGCATAGAGCATAAGCCAGTCTCGATAGGGATGATTTTCTTTCGGTGGGCCGTGTTTCAAGAGATGCTGCCCGACAATACAATAGATCCAAGCGCAGGGGAGGGCGACGACGGTAATCTCCGCGACTGAACCTGTATGGGCAACCGTGAGCATATGCCGCGTGTAGGCATAGTTCGTTGGCGCCATCGGTACGGCGGTCATCTGCTGCGCCGTCATCTTCCAGCGCTTCCCGTAGCCTTCATGGAGGCTGCGTTCGACGACAATGGTGTCTTCGGCGAGTTTCGTCAGACGCAGCGCTGATTCAGAATCCGGCGCTTTCAGCGCGCCGGCAGAAAACACACGGGCGAGGTCGCCGAGAAACCTGGCATCTTGCAGGATGTAGTACTTGAATTTTCGCTCTGGCAAGGTTCCCTTGCCCAACGCCATGACGAACGGATGGGTCAGCTGCGCGTTCCATATCGGTTGGGCTCGCTTACGCAGATGGTCGGAAAACGACATCGGGTCCTCCGTGAGATCCAAGGTAGCGATTGCTTCTCGCGAGAGTCGTTTCACGCCTCACATTTCACGCCTCACGTCTGTCGTCTGCCCAGGCCAGGGCCTCGGCAAACGGTTGATGCCATCAAGCGCGGCGACTTTATAACACACTGCCAGGGTCGGGTAGTTGAAGACGGTGTCGATGAAATACTCGATCTTTCCCCGGTAAGCCATGACGGCCTGGCCTATGTGAATGAGCTCTGTGGCCCCTTCTCCAATGGCATGGACACCCAGGAGCGCGTGGGTGTAACGATGAAATAGCAGCTTCAGCATGCCGGTTTCATCGCCGATGAGATGTCCGCGAACGATTTCTCGATAGTATGCAAGGCCGACCGCATAGGGAGCCCCTGCTTTGACTAAATCTTCTTCATTCCGCCCCACCATGGAAATTTCTGGAATGGCATAGATGCCGTAGGGCAGGAGGTCTGTGTCGATGTGGTCGGGATGGCCAAAGGCATGGCAGGCGGCATGGCGTCCTTGCTGCATGGCTGTGGAGGCCAAGGCAGGAAAGCCGATGACGTCGCCGGCGGCGTAGATATGGGGGACTGATGTTTGGAAATGGTCGTTCACGATTATACGGCCTCGCGTATCCGGCGTGATGCCGATGGCCTCCAGGTTCAAGTGCTTCGTGGCGCCGATGCGGCCGATGGCATACATGAGCGTGGTGGTGGTGACCGGGGGTCGGTGCGTCAGCGAGACCGTGACCTGTCCGTCTGATTCCTTTCGGATCGCGACCGCTTCTTCTTCATGGCAGAGCGTGACGCCGATGTCTGTCATGTGTTGTTGAAGCGCGTCGATGATCTGGGCGTCGACAAATTCCAGCAAGCGCGGCCGCTTGTCGATCAGAGTGACAGGCACGCCCATCGTGGCGAAGATCGACGCGTACTCTGTGCCGATCACACCACCACCGACGATGGTGATGGAGGCGGGAATATGCTTGAGCATCAGGAGACCATCGGTATCGATGATGGTCTCGTCGTCGAAGGGAATCTCGGCCGGCCGAGCGGGTTCGGTCCCGACGGCGATGACGATCACGTGCGCACGGTACTCAGTCGAAGTACCGGCATGTTGAATGAGGAGTCGGTGAGGATCGACGAAGCGGGCCTCTCCGAAGATCAGATCGATGTAGTTGCGCGCCATCTGGTCCTGCACAATCTCAATTTCGTTCTTGATGATGTGGTTGGCGCGAAAGAGAAGATCTTCGATCGTGATCGTCTTTTTCAGGCGATATTCGGCTCCGTACAGGGTGCGTTGGCGGAACCCCGAGAGATACAGGACCGCTTCGCGGAGGGCTTTGCTGGGGATGGTGCCGGTATTGGTACAGACGCCGCCGACGACTTCTTCGCGCTCGATGATGCCGACTTTCCTGCCGAGCTTGGCGGCCTGCACCGCGGCTTTTTGGCCGGCTGGCCCACTCCCTATGACAAGCAGATCGTATTGGGCCATCAATTCCTTGAAGAGGAAGGCTGAGGCTGAAGGGGGTATGGGTCACCCCTGTCCTTAGCCTCAACCTCAGCCTCAGCCTTTTTCTGGGTCTAGTTTTCGGTGATCAATGACTTGGCCACGGCGAAGGCCAGTTCTAGGTCCGGTAACTGGGTCAATTCAGGGGTGATTTGAAGATACCGCACAGTATTGTTGGCATCGACCACCATGATGGTACGAGCCAGGAGGTGGGGACCCTTGAGAAATAGTCCATAGGCCTTCCCGAATTCAGCATCCTTATAGTCAGAGAGGAACGTGACGTTGGCAATATGGGCTTCTCCCGCAAATCGTTTTTGCGCGAATGGGGTATCGACGCTCACGGTCACCAATTCGACCATCTTGTCGAGGCCCTTATTCTTTTCGCTCAGATAGTGGGTCTGTTGTTCGCACACCGGAGTGTCGAGCGACGGCACGACGCTGATGATCCGGACCTTGCCCTTGCCCTTTGTATCGGTGAGCGCGATCGGCGACAGGTCCGTCTGTGTCAGCGTCACCTCCCTGAGAGAGTCGCCGACTTTAATGCCGTCTCCCGATAACCCGAGGGGGCTTCCCTTGAAGAGGACGGTGCGGCCCTCACCAGCTACGGCGGTGCCATCAGCGACGGTGTAGTTCTTGTAGAGAAAACTGGAGCTGCCGGTGCTTGCGCATCCGGTCAACCCTATCGCCATGCAGACGGTGGCCCCGACGATCATTCGATATGCTGCCCTCATGAAACCCTCCTTGGTGAAGAGATAGTGACCATTTTATCAAGAATGCGGTGGTATGCGCTTGTGTTGTTCACAGGATAATCAAAACTATTTTGGCACAGCAAGACCTCAATGGTCCAGATGTGTGGCACAATCCCGGTCTGCCTGGTTATCTGGTCTGTCTGATCCATCTGGTTAGTCTAATTCAACCAAACAAACCAGACAGACCGAACAGACCAAATGAGCTAGACAGGCTGGCGGACTATTTCAGCATCCTGTTAGCGGCGGATAAAGGTGATGAGTTCCTGGTTCACCACATCCGGTTGCTCCCACTGAGGGATATGTCCGGCCTTGGGGATTTGGATGAATCGTGACCCCTTGATGGTCTGGTGGAGTTCCTCGCCTACGGCGATTGGGAACACCCGATCTTCTTCTCCCCAGAGCACCAGCGTCGAGTGAGTGATCTCTCCGAGGCGCGTGGCGAACCCGGACTCCCACAGTGGAAGGTTGTCTCTGACGGTCATAATGGGTTTGATGAGTCCTGGCCGCCGGCGGTTACGATTGGACCGCTCGATGACGGCCGGTGTGAGGAGTGCCGGATCATGCACAATTTCTCTCAAGATGGACTCGGTCATCAGGCCGCCGAACAGCATATTTCCCAATGAGACGAGCCAGGATGGCGCGCTGGTTTCCAACGCCCGCCTGACTGACGGACTGGTGAGTTTGGCCATGACATATTGTGGCAGCCCGTCGACAAGGACGAGCTTGGCCACGCGTGTGGGGTGGGTCAGGGCCATGCCGATGGCCAACCCGGCGCCCATGGAGTTGCCGACTAACGTGGCCTGCGGGATCTTCACGGCGTCCATAAAGCCGACAAAGAAATCCAACATCTCATCCGGCCGGTAGTCGATCGCCGGTTTATCGGATAGCCCGGCGCCTGGCAAATCGAGCGTGAGGACGCGGAAGTGCTGCGACAGCTGGTGCTGTTGATATTCCCATTGCCACATCGATCCCCCGAAACCGTGGATCAGGATAACCGGCGGGCCTGCACCCACATCCAGGTAGGCGATCCGCTGGCCGTGGACGAGGACAGTGTGAACGGGCATGCGCTCAATGGCGTCGAACTGCGTCGGGATCGACGAAGGAGACGAGCAGGCAGTCATGATCTGACACAGGAGCGTAAGGACGAACAGCGCAACATACAGGCGTCTGCATACGCGACCGGGCACACGCAGGTCTATCGGACTACTCCATCTGGATGACTGTTTCATCCGTCTTCACGTTATCGCCTTCTGAAACGAGGATGGCGGTGACTTTCCCGTCGATCGGAGCCGGGACCTGGCTTTCCATCTTCATGGCTTCAATGATCAGGAGGGGGGTGCCGGCCTTGACTATGGCATCGATCGCGACGAGTACTTTGACGACGCGGCCCGGCATCGGGGGGGCGACGTCTCCGGGCTTGGAGGGCCTGGGCCGTTTAGGTTTGGCGCCAGTCCCAGTGCCGGGAGCTTCCGGCACACCAGCTAGGATTTCCTGGATCGGTTCCAATGAGACTTCTTCGAGTTTGTCGTTGACCCGGATGTAATAGGGTTTGCGGCCGTCAACCTTCCGTCCTGAACCGGATACCTGTATATGGTATGTCTCGCCGTGGACCGTGACGTTGAATTCGGCTGGGGCCAAATGAAGTTCGGTCGCTCCAGCCGGTCCGCTGGGTATGAAGCTCTCAAGAGGTTCCAGCGTCAAGTCTCCCCTCTCGCGCGCCTCAAAGAAGTCCCGTGCAATCGTGGGGAACAGGGTAAACGAAAGTTGATCTTCCACCGTGCCGGCCGAGGCGGGGAGATCTTTTCTGGTGGCCTCGAGTTCGGGCTCCAACCGGTCGGCAGGCCGCGTCTTGATCGGCTGGTCGTCCCCGATCGCGCGCGCCATGATGTCGTGATCGAGGGGGCCAGGCGCCCGCCCGTAGAATCCGAGGAAGTAGTTCTTCGTTTCGGTGGTGATGACTTTGTACCGTTCGCCCGTCAGGACGTTGAGCGTGGCTTGAGTGCCCACGATTTGACTGGTCGGGGTGACGAGCGGGGGATAGCCCATTTCCTTTCGGACGCGCGGCACTTCATCCAGGACCTCTTTAATCCGATCGAGCGCATTCTGTTCGGTCAGTTGTGCGGCAAGATTCGAGAGCATCCCGCCGGGAATCTGCGAGGTGAGTATTTCAGCGTCGACCCCGTTGAACTCGCTTTCGAACTGCCGATATTTCCGCCGAACGGTGCGGAAGTATTCGGTGATGGGCAGGAACGAGGCGAGATCCAGGCCCGTGTCGTACGGGGTGTTGCGCAAGGAGGCCACCAGCGTTTCCGTCGGCGGATGCGAGGTGCCGCCAGCCAAGGGAGATATGGACGTATCCAGCATGTCCAGGCCGCCAAGAATCGCCATGAGGGACGTCATCGAGGCCATCCCCGAGGTGTAGTGTGAATGCAAATGGATGGGGACCTTCACCGCCGCTTTGATACGATGTATGAGGTGGTAGGCATCGAGCGGCGCCAAGAGCCCGGCCATGTCTTTAATACAGAGGGTGTCGGTTCCCAAATCCTCCAGCTGCTTCGCCATCTCGACAAAACGGTCGATGCTGTGGACGGGACTGACGGTATAGCTGATGGCGGCTTCGACATGTTTGCCGCACGCTTTCACTTCCCGCATGGCCCGCTCGACATTGCGGATATCGTTCAGTGCGTCGAAGATGCGGAAGACGTCGATGCCATTGGCGGCAGACCGTTCGATGAAGCGTTCCAGCACGTCGTCGGCGTAGTGCCGATAGCCGACCAGGTTCTGCCCGCGGAGCAACATCTGGAGCTTGGTATTGGGCATGGCGGCGCGTAACGCGCGAAGCCGTTCCCAGGGATCCTCTTTGAGAAAGCGCAGACAGGTGTCGAAGGTGGCGCCACCCCACACTTCGAGCGACCAATAGCCGACAGCGTCGAGCTTTTGGGCAATGGGCAGCATGTCCTCCGTCCGCATACGCGTAGCCAAGAGCGACTGATGGCCGTCGCGCAAGGCGACATCGGTGATCAGGATGGGCTTGCCCGCCGCCGGTTGGATGGTCAGCTCGGAACCGCTGCGAGCACGTGTCTTTGACGTCCGGACAGCTGGTCCAGTCGTCCGCTTCTTCGAGGCTCGTGTTCGAGAGGGTCGTCGTGTCGCCATGTTGCTTTGATTAATCTTAGACAGCCGGATACTCGCACGCAGGATGCTCAAAAAGGCCGTTCAGCAAGGCCGCAGCGAGCAAAGAGGCGAGGAGGTACCATCCGCACTTTGTGTGGCCGTTCGCCCGTAGAATGGATCTTGGCGAACGGAAAATACCCTCCAGTGCTTCTGAGCCTCTGAGCGATGCGAGAACGCTGCTGGCGGACTTTTTCAGCATCCTGCTACAGTCCTTCGTAGGCGGCGATGGCCGCTGACAGCGCCAGCACCAGGTCTTCTGGTTCCTCAAAATCGTGGTAGTTGAACAGGTCAGGATGCGTTTCCAGGTAGGACGTGTCGAAGTGTCCTGCCATGAAATCCCGGTCCTGCATGATCTCCATCATAAAGGGGATCGTTGTCTTCACCCCGCGCAAGACGTACTCTTCGAGGGATCGTCTCATGCGGCTGACAGTTTCTTCCCATGTACGGCCTCGCACGGTGAGCTTGGCTAAGAGGGCGTCGTAGTAGGGCGGTACCGTGTAGTCTTTGTAGACCGCTCCGTCGATGCGCACCCCGATCCCACCCGGCGAGAGATAGGCTGTGACGGTGCCGGTGCAAGGGCGGAAGTTGTTCTTCGGGTCTTCCGCGTTGATGCGGCACTGGATGGCATAACCTTGAAGCGTGACTTCCTGCTGTGTGATCTCCAGAGGCATGCCGGCTGCAATGGCAATCTGATTGCGCACGATGTCGATCGCCGTGATCTGCTCGGTCACCGTATGTTCGACTTGGAGGCGCGGGTTCATCTCCATGAAGTAATAGTGGCTGTTCTGATCGAGGAGGAACTCAACGGTGCCGGCATTGTCATAATCGACCGCCTTGGCGATGGCGATAGCCGCTTCACCCATCTCGGCACGAATGCGTGGCGTGAGAATCAGGGATGGAGCAATCTCGATGAGCTTTTGATGTCGGCGCTGTATCGAGCAATCGCGCTCGCCCAGGTGAATGATGTGGCCATGCCGGTCGGCGAGGATTTGGAATTCGATATGATGCGGTCGCTCGATATACTTTTCGAGAAAGATGCTTCCGTCGCCGAAGGCAGCCTGGGCCTCTCGTGACGCCACCGCCATGTTCTCGCGAAGCTCGGCATCCGACCGCACCACCCGGAGACCGCGTCCTCCACCGCCTGCGCTGGCTTTAATGATGACAGGGTAGCCGGTATCTTTTGCGAACGAGAGGGCGTCCTTCACACTGGTGACGCCGCCTTCGGTTCCAGGGACGATCGGAATGCCGACTCGCTTGGCCAACTCGCGGGCTTTCACCTTGCTCCCCATCAAGTCGATGGCTTGTGGGGACGGGCCAATGAAGGTAATGCCGGATGTGTGGCACAGCTGCGCAAAATGCGAGTTTTCTGAGAGAAACCCATAGCCTGGATGGATGGCATCCGCGCCAATGCGAAGTGCGAGACTGACGATCTGCTGGCTGTCCAAGAAGCCTTTGACCGGTCCCGGGCCGACCAGATAGGCCTCGTCCGCCTTCTTGACGTAAATCCCGGTCGAATCGGCTTCGGAATATATGGCGGCAGTCGCGATGTTCAATTCACGGCAGGCGCGGATAATCCGCATAGCGATTTCGCCGCGGTTAGCCACCAGAATTTTCTTGAACATACCGGTCCCTGTCTCCTCGGATCGTTCGCTTCTGCGAGAGGTATCAGGAGAAAATGAGCGCGTAAGCTAGCATAGGATCAGGAGTGGTGTCGAGGGAAGTATGGATAGAACAGGCCGGATCGGCGCGGCTTGAATGGGTGGCAAGTCCAAGAAGGGGCCGGCCGGTTTTTTCGGGAGAGTCGACCTACTTGGCCTTGATGAGTACGGGCTTTGACTGAGCGCTTCCACCTCCTGTGACGATGATGATGAACGACATCCCGGCTTTTGCATCCGGCACAATGGCTTCAATCGTCGAATCGCTCATGAACTTGAAGGTCACGGGCATGTTAGAAGCCGCGCTGAAGGTCACAGTATGAAAACATTCTTTTGTGCCGAAGTGTTCGCCGGTGATGACAACTTTGTTACCCGGCTTGGCCTCGTCCGGTTCGATCTTGACGATCCGTGGGGGCTTGCTCCGATCGCAGACAGGGTCTCGTTCGACTTTTGCGGCATCGGACCCCTTGATCGACTCGGTATCGTAGAGGGTAAATCCTGCGCCATCAACGATTGCTCCTGGCTCCTCCGCGTGGGATGTGGTTATGGGTGAAGCCATGGATACTATCAGTCCCAACAACATGAATCTCAATGATCGCCACGTCTGCATAGCTGCCTCCTTCAATCACGCCAACGCACGACTACTTCTCTTTCATGGGAGTATACGTCTCGGCAATGAGTTGTTGACCGGCCGGAGACAGGACGAACTTGGTGAATGCTTCGGCCAGGGGATACGGCTCCTTTTTGAACAGGAGCAGAATCGGGCGTCGGAGTGGATAGCGTCCGTCTTTGACGGTGGGGCCTTCCGGCTCGACCTTGTCGATAGGTAAGAGTCTGACGGGGACGCCGGCTGAAACGACGGACAGTCCCTGGTTGAGGGAGAGGTAGGCGACCGCAGACAGGGGGGGAAGCGTTCCGACGACGGTTGTGACGACCTGGTCATCGGAGCCGATCACCTTGGCAGCAGAAGTGATCTTGCCGGTGATGCCGAGCTGGGATTCAAACGTATCGCGGATATTTTGGTTGCGGGGCCGATCGATGACCAATATTTTTGTCTCGGGTCCCCCGACGTCGGACCATAGTGTCGTCTTCCCGGAGAAAATGTCTGCGACTTGTTGCTTCGTGACTTCTTTCGTGAAATTGGAGAGATGGACGAGCACGCCGATCCCGTCCCACGCGATGGGCGTTGCCGAAAGGCCTGGGGCTTCAGTTCCCGTGATGGCGATGTGAGCCTGGCCAGACTTGACCATCTCGATCGGTTTCGAATTGGCATCCCACACGACATCGAGGTAGGCTCGTGGGTTGGCTTTTTCAAAGGCGCGGGCGAGGGGCTCGATGGTCGTCAGTTCCGGTCCGTTGCCGGCGATGGTCAAGCTCCCAGCCACCTCGGCATGAGCGGCGAGAGCCATTCCCCAGCTGAAGAGAAGGCTGAGGCCTATCGGGAGAACGAGTCTCGCGATCATGCGATCTCCATGGGGTTGGGGTGGATATTGGGAAGAAAAGGACGACACGCGTACACATGCCGGCCACATTCAATGTCGGACAGGCTCCTAATTCAGTTCTCCGTTGTGCCGCCGGTACCAGTAGAAGGATCGGAAGGTGGAGACGAGTCGGGTGCTGCGCGTTTGCCCATCAGTGGCGGGAGTTTGGCGAACTTGTCCATCCGCTCGTCTAGCATGTTGTAGGCTTTGATTTCGGCGAAGCCGGTCTTTTTGGTCCCTTTCACTTGTGTCGTGCAGGCGGATAGTAATCGTGTGGCGCTCTGGGCCTGACAGTGAGGGCATATGGTGTCTTCAGCTCTGGCGTGGACGGATTGAGTGGCGTCAAAGTGTTTCTCGCATTGCCCGCAACGATATTCATAGATCGGCATGGTTCGTCTCTTTTCAAATCAGATGAAAACCGTACAAAGAGAGAAAGCGCTCTTGACCGGCCGTTGAGCTTTACCTTATTCTACACATCTCGTTGATATGACTTCTAGTGGCCTGGAGGAGGATTTCGATGTCCCTGTTGATTCGTAAATACAAGAGTGTCGGTGGAATGATGCAGGAAGAGCGGATCGACGATCCGGATCGGATTGAGCGGTACATGAGGATCTTTGAGAAGGACGATGTTAAGAAGCTCGAGACAGGCGTCAAGGTTTTCATCGAAAAGGATGAGTGGCAACTCCTGCCCTAAACCAGTGAGGGGTAACGGGTGAGGAGTGAAAAGTTGCTGAACCGTTGTTTTCATATCCCTCACCCCTGACACTTCACCCCGCACTGTTCCCACAATGAGCTACTGGATTCACATCGCGCGTTCAATCGATCGGGTCACGCTCCACAAAGATCGTTGTTCGGAGGTGCCGTCTACGTCGATTGGCTCCTCAAGCGATTTTTGGGAAGGCGGGTGGTTCGATTACCCCGATAAGGCGCGCGCGCTAGCGGCGATGGAGCAGGCCGGGACGACCGAACAGCGCCGCTGTGCGTTGTGCAAAGCCTAACGGCGAAGTGCTGTGTGCTGAGTTCTGAGTAAGGCGAAAGGGATCTCGTTACTCAGCGCTCAGTTCTCAGCACTTATCTGACCTGATGCCACGACTTGCGCTCCTGCTGACAACGCTGATCTGGGGCGCGACGTTCCCCGCTACCAAAGCGGCGTTGGAGCAAATTCCTCCGTTCTCGTTTCTGTTTCTCCGATTTCTCCTGGGCGTTGTGCTGGTCGGGGGTGGGTTTCTGCTCTGGAGAGTTCGGTTGCACCGCGAGCCGGCGGTCTTGCGGGCAAGTGCGATCGCTACCTGCTGGTTGTTCCTCGGCTATGTCCTCCAAACGGTCGGGCTGCACTATACCACCGCATCGAATTCTGCCTTTGTTACGGCCCTGTATGTCGTGATTGTGCCGTTGATCCTGCGTCGATTCGATCGGCAGGTGTGGTTGGCCACCGGGATTGCCACGGTGGGACTCTGGCTGCTTGTGAAACCCAGCGCATCTGGGAATCTTGGCGATCTCTTAACGCTTGGCTGTGCGGTCTCGTTTGCCGCGCACATGGCCTGCCTGGAACGGTTTACCCGCGAGGTCGATGCGCCGTCTTTATTTGCCTGGCAGATGATGGCCTCGGTCGTCTTACTGCTTCCTACCATGCTGATTGAGCAGGCGCCGGCTCAGGCTTTTGCGCCGACGGCGTTGCTGCTCGTCGGTCTTGGGGTGACGGGAGGACTTGCAACCGGGGCCTTTGCCGTTCAAATGTGGGTGCAACGCATTGTGCCTGCGCAACAGGTGGCATTGATTTTTGCATCGGAGCCGGCCTATGCGGCCTGGCTCTCCTGGTATTTCCTGGGGGAAACGTTGGATACTCAGGGCTGGATAGGAAGTGGCCTCATATTGGTGGCGGTGGTGGTGGGTGCTTACGGGAGCGGCCCTCGGTCGTCATCGCCTGCCATCAGCGCGGGCTAACTCATTATAGGGATTCAGATGGCACAAAAATTTGCGAATGGACGTTGGGTGCAGGAGGGGTTTCTGGACAATCGCATTGATGGAACGATCGTGGGGCGGATTGTGTTTGCGGTGGTCGGTCCTGTCGATGTGTATTTACGGGGAAACTTCAAGCCCGATATCGCGGGGCAGGTCATTCAGTTTCGGAATCGCCGGTTTGAGGATGAGGATCTGGCCGGGCAGGTGATTGGTGACATGGAAAACCCTCAGATTGGGGATGTGAACTTGATCTCGTTCGATCCTCATCCGAACCTCGCCCCTCATCCCTATATCGAATGGTTCTCGGCGAGGAAGAATCACTATCGTATCGAACTGGAGCCGGGAGAGGCTTGGATTGTTCCTGTATCGGAGATGGGAGAGATCGATCGGGTGAGCCGAGCGATTCGTGAGACGCTCGCTGGACAGGTGGCTGAACGGCCGACCCAGGAGCCCACAGAATGGGTGTAGCGGCCGAGAAACCGTCTCTCGTTATTTGCGCGAAAAACGGGACGGGTCGAAAGTTTCATCTTCGCGAGCTATGTAAAAATGACGGTCGCGATTTCGGTATGGTCCGTATGATCTGCTGCCTGCATCCCAGTCAAACGTCGTGGCCGTTGCTGGACCCAGATATCGCCAGGTGACAGTCGAAGGGGGTAGGTCATTAGAGGATACGGCTTACCCCAGGCTGAGGGGTGGGACTCGGTCGTTCCTGATGGAATCTGCTCTAGACCGAGAATGAGGGCGACCGATGCAGCTTCCATCGCCTCAGAAGAGAGAAGGGCAGCGGGTCGGCGTTCTCCAACCAACTGAATCCGTACATGGGATAGGCCCCCTTCCATCATCCCTAACCGAGCGGCTGCGCCACGGGAAAGGTCCAGTATTCGGTTGTTGACATAGGGACCCCGGTCGGTGATCCGTACATGGAGATATTTCCCGTTCGCTAAGTTCACGACTCTGACCACGCTGCCGAGTGGAAGAGTCCGATGGGCCGCAGTTAATGCCTCCATGTCGAACAGCTCGCCGTTGGCCGCCTGCTTGCCATGAAACGACTCGCCATACCAGGAGGCCACCCCACGATCCTCAATCCCCACATCCAATTGGGATACCCCTTTAGGAACCCACGAACAGGCACTCAGGACCATCCCCAGGCTGAGACTCATTGCCCATAACAGGTGTCGGCTGCTTCCATGAGTTTGACGGATCATCTCGTCTCACCTCTTGTTCCTGGTTGAACCGGCTGTCACACAGGATCATGGCCTGTATGCCCTCACAGTACGGTCCAGCCGAGAGTCCTACAATACCGAAAGCGTAGTCCTAACCCCTACTTTAGAATGAAGGGAATAGGGAGAACTGATAAGGGGCTGTTCGACAACGAACGAACAATCTTGCTTGGCTGGCAACCCAGAGAGCTATATATATAGAGGAAAGTACTTGTGCCAGTCAACCCACGATCGGTACAAACGCGGACGGCTCGACGGGGACAGGTCTGAAACTGTCATACTGCCGATACTTCAAGAGGAACCTTCGGGTCCAGTAACGACCCGACCCAGTATTGTCTTGGTAGTCTGAACGATCAGCGCTATTGGACCTGAATGGTCTGAGCAAATACCCCGTCCCGCTGTTTGACGTAGGTCAGCCATACCCCCTCACCCACCCTGATGGTCTGAAGCGTGATCCGCTTCCCTTTTCGTACAATCTTGGTTTGAGCTGTCACCTGGGCCGCTACGGTCATGTCGTTACGCTTGGTCAACGGTGTCTTGACGACAATCATATGGGGAGCCTGGGCAATATTAACTGCCATCACCTGGCCATGAACCCGATAGGTTCGCCCGCCGGCTGCTCCACTGTCGGGAGGAATGCAGAGCAGCATTATCAATGCAGCGATTGCGAATAGCGCTCCGCTCGCTTGACGTGCCTTGGTCATGGATCGATCCCTTCAGGTAGGCCTATCTACGTGCGAGCGGACTCTAGCAGGATGGAGAAAATGTGTAAAGTTGCAGCGGCTGGATACGATATTGACTGCCCCAATCCGACTGAGTAAGATGCGCAACGGTTGCCTGTAAGGGTGCAACGACCAACCCGCAGGCAATACTCCCCAACGTAATCGATCCAATCACCACATATGATTGAAGTCCAACAGATCACGAAGCGGTATGGCCAACATACCGCTCTCGATCGCGTCAGTTTCTCGGTCGCCAAGGGCGAAATATTGGCATTTCTGGGTCCGAATGGAGCGGGTAAAACTACCACTATGCGTATCCTGACCTGCTTTATGCCGGCAACCGAAGGCACGGCACGGGTGGCGGGATTCGATTGTGCAGACCAACCGATGGAGGTGAAACGCCGGATCGGCTACTTGCCGGAGACTCCGCCGGTCTACCAGGAATTGACGGTCACAGAGTATCTTCGGTTCGTGGGACGCCTCCGCGGTCTGAGTGGAAAAATCCTCACTTCGTCCATGCAGCGTGAAATCGAGCGGCTCGGACTTGGCTCCGTGCAACACCGGCTGATCGGGAATCTGTCTCGCGGATATCGACAGCGCGTTGGGCTGGCCCAAGCGCTGCTGCACGATCCCCAGATCTTAATCCTGGATGAACCGACCGTTGGGCTCGATCCGAAACAGATTATCGAGATCCGAGAGTTGATCAAGAACCTGGCCGGTTCCCATTCCGTCATTCTGAGCACCCATATCCTTCCCGAAGCGACCGCCGTGTGTCAGCGCGTCGTTATCATCAGCGGCGGGCGTATCGTGGCCGAAGATACACCCGAGCAGCTTTCCGCGCGCCTGCGACAGTCCGAAAAGATCTCGCTGACCCTCAAATCTCCAGCCGCGGACACAAACAACCGCTTGAAAGCAGTGCAGGGGGTCCAGAATGTGTTTGCGAGCGGCGCGCCTGGTACCTTTCTCCTGGAATGCGAGCTTGGCCGGGATGTGCGGGAAGATGTGGCGCGCCTTGCGGTCACCAGCGGGTGGGGGCTACTCGAACTGAAAGCGATTTCTATGACATTGGAAGACGTATTCCTCCAACTGACCAGACATGAGGAAGGTCTCGCGCCGGATACAGGGGTTGCCTCAGCAGAATCGGCAGGCCAGCCAGCATGACACCAGTCCAAGCCATCATTGCAAAAGAGCTGCGTTCGTACTTCGTCTCACCCGTGGTATATGCCGTTGGATTCGTGTTTCTCCTGACTGTGGGACTGCTCGCCTATCTCTACGTGGTCTTTGCCGGAGCCCAGGCGATCCAGCTGATGCAGGTGCAGGGAAGCGCCCAAATCAATTTGAACGATCTGGTTTTCCGCAATCTGTTTGCCAGCACGCGATTTATCCTTCTGATCATCCTGCCGATCCTGACGATGCGGCTTTTCGCCGAAGAACGCAAACTCCGCACATTTGAATTCTTGCTGACCTCTCCGGTCGGCATCAACGAAATCGTGGCGGGGAAGTTCATGAGTGTCTTTCTTGTCTTTCTGGGGTTACTCGGGCTGACAGGTCTCATGCCGCTCCTGCTCGCCCTCTTCTGCGATTTTGATTGGTATCCCATACTGACCGGCTATCTGGGGCTTGTCTTACTCGGCGCCCTTTTTCTCTCCGTCGGCGTGCTGGCTTCGGCACTGACCGAAAACCAGATCGTCGCAGCCTTTGTGAGCATTGGCCTGCTACTGGTTCTGTGGCTTCTCGCCGGATTGGGTTCACTGCTCGGGGATACGGCCATCGGACAGGCCGTCTCGTATCTATCATTCATGGAGCACTACGACCACTTGGTACGGGGGCTGGTCGATACGAAAGACCTCGTGTACTTTTTCAGCGGTCTGGCCTTGATGCTCTTTTTGTCTCATCGAGTGGTGGACTCGGCACGGTGGAAATGAATCTCAAGACGATTCCTCTTGGCGTTATTGGCGCGGTTCTGGCTGCGGCCGGAGCGATCGGCTATAGCGTCGCCCCGGAGAATATTTGGCTGGTTGCCCTCCTAGAAGGATCGGCCCTCCTCTGCCTCATAATTTCTTTTGTCGTCCATTTCAGCGGCTTGAAAGCTTTTTCCAGCCGCCGCTCTACACGTGCAGGGGCCAATAGTCTGTTGATGATCCTCCTCTTCGCCGGCATTCTCGTCATCGTCAATTTTCTGGCTGCGCGCCATTCCATTCGTTGGGATCTGTCGGAGAATCAGAACTTCTCCCTCGCTCCGCAAACATATCGCATGTTGCGGAGTCTTCCGCGCGAGGTGACCATCACCGTCTTCACGAGAGAGAAGGACCCCGGCTACCAATCCTACAAAGAACGACTCGATAGCTATCGGCAAGCCAGCCAGAAGATATCCGTGGAGTTCGTCGATCCGGAACGGCAGCCGAAAATCGCCCAAAACTACGGTATTACAAGAACCGATACGGCCGTGTTCGAAAGCGCCGGGCACAGCGTCCGGGTCAACACTCCCTCTGAAGTGGAACTAACAGGGGCGCTGATCCGCGTCTCTCAAGACAGCAAGAAACGTGTGCTCTTTCTCGAAGGGCATGGGGAGCCGAGTTTCGACGATCGGGAACGAACCGGACTGTCTGCCGCCCGAGAGATTTTGTTCAAACAGGGTTACGACGTCGGCACCCTCAGCTTGCTGAAAGAGGAAGCCGTACCGGATCACACCGCCATTCTCGTCGTAGCCGGCCCCCGTCGGCCCGTGATCGCTGAAGAACAAGAGCGAATTCATGCGTATGTGGAAAAGGGCGGCCATCTTCTCTTGCTCATCGACCCGGACACGCAGGCCGACCTGAATCCTCTGCTCAAGCGGTGGGGTCTGGGAGTCGGTCCTGGAGCCCTGGTCGATTTGCAAGATCGATTAGCCCAAGGTGACCTAACATCCCTGCTTGTCCGTACGTTCACCGAGCATGAAATCACACAGGATCTCTCCGCTGCTGTGCTGTTTCCCCTTGCGCGGCATATCACCTTCGATGAGCAGGCCGGCAGCGCATGGGAATATGTGCCGCTCGCCAGAACCTCGCCGAACAGTTGGGCAGAAACCGACCTGAAGGGCCGTGTCGTCAACCTCAATGAAAAAGAAGACATCAAAGGCCCTTTACCCATGGCCGCGGCCCTTGCGCTAAAGATCGCACCCGAGGAAGGCAAGCCTCGTCCAGCGATTGTGGTCATCGGCAATTCCACGTTCGCGACCAATGCCTATGTGAATTTTCCAGGCAACAGCGATTTTTTCCTCCACTCAGCCGCATGGCTGGCTGAAGAACGGAATATTCTGGCGATCGTCCCAAAGGACTCCGCGCTTCGGCCGTTTACTCCTAACCCCTTGCAGGAACGAGCCCTGCTGTATCTGCAAGTCATCCTTCTGCCGGCCACAATGTTTTTCTCCGGCATCATGGTCTGGCGCAGACGCCGGCGCCTGTAGCCATGCGGTATTGGCCCACATTCGTCATGGCACTGGTACTGGCCGGACTCGGCTTGTACCTCTATGCCATCGAACTTCCGCAGAAGGAATCGGACGAGCGACAAGACACGGCCGACAAGAAGGTACTGCTCTTCGACCAGGAAGCCCTTTCCGGGCTCACCATCAAGACCGACCAGCACGAACTCGTGTTCGCGCGTACTCCTGAGAAAGACTGGGTGTTGACCGCGCCCCTCAGCACCGAAGCCGATCAGCGGGAAGTACAAAATCTGATCCGAGCCTTGGTCACAGGCACCGTGACCCGCTCCGTCGAAGACCATCCGACTAATCTGAGTCCCTTTGGACTCGACAACCCGGTCACGACCATCACTGTCGTTGCAGGCGCTGCACGGGAAACTTTTTCCATCGGGGATAGCGGTCCTCTTACCTCTACCCTCTATGTCCTTCGTGAATCGGACCGCAAGGTTCTGCTCACCAATCTGGCTCCCAAAGATTTCGTGAACAAGACGTTGATGACCTTTCGCCGCAAAGACCTCTTGCGTGTGTCACAAGGCGACGTCGATCGTATCCGTCTCACCTATGCGACCACAGAAATAGTGCTCTATCAAGGA
This sequence comes from Nitrospiraceae bacterium, assembly GCA_039920585.1. GTDB lineage: Bacteria > Nitrospirota > Nitrospiria > Nitrospirales > Nitrospiraceae > Palsa-1315. The sequence continues at coordinate 18,088 of JBDSDL010000195.1, forward strand.
CAGGAAAAACCCAAAAGCAAATGGAAGCTTCGCTACCCGATTGAAGGCGAAGCCGATCAAACGGAGGTACGGACCCTTTTGTTCAGGCTCGAAGACCTCAAGGCATTGGGCATCGTCGACCCCGGGCCCGAACGCGACGCTCTGGCCAAAACGCTCACCGTGCCGAAAGTGAAAGTCACCATCCATGCGGCCGATGGCGACCAGACAGTCAAACTGTACCAGCCGGACCAGGCCAGCGGTGAAGCCTTTGCGGAAACGAGTTCCACCGGTCCTCTCTATCGCGTCAATCCCACCACAATCAGAGACCTGACCAAGGAACTCTTTTCGTTCCAAGACAAGCGGCTACTCGGCATCGACTATACCGACATCGCCATACTCTCCGTCAAAACCCCGACCGAGCACTATGTCCTGATCAACCAACAGAACGAATGGGTCTTGGAGGATCAGCCGACGGAGAAATTAGACCAACAGGCCACCGACTTGTTTGTCAGCCGTGTCGCCAATGTCCCAGCCGAGGAGCGAGTGGTCAAACAGGCCGGACCGCTGGCCCCCTATGGCCTTGTCACACCGGCAGCAGAATTTATCGCCACCGGAAGGGATGGGAAGATCGCAGGGAAACTTTCAATTGGGAGCCATGCCAACGGACTGGCCTACGCCATGGGGCAACGAATCCCAGGAATTTTCCAGATTCGCGCCGACCTGCTTACACAGATCCCTATACAGAGCGACCTCTTGGCTTCCCAAACGGAGAAGATACCCGCTGTCCGCTAACCAGAGCCTGCTAATCACCCTGCCGCACTTAAGTTTCTGAGCCTCAACCCGATACAGACCGAGAACACCGACCCTCTACAGATAAGACGGTCTGCTCAGACTGTTGGTATCTGCAGAGCCTGAAGACCGTACATGACCGGCCGTGCAGCAAGGCCGCAGCGAGCGAAGAGGCGAGGAGGTACCATCCGCACTTTGTGGCCGTTCGCCCCTAGAATGGATCTTGGCGAACGGAAAATACCCTCCAGTGCTTCTGAGCATCTGAGCGATGCGAGAACGATGCTGGCGGTCTTTTTCAGCACCCTGCCAGGAGGGACGACGAGCGCTGGTGCACCGCGCTGCGCCCCACCTCCCAGAACGACCCTTCCGAGCTTGGCCGAACGGAAGCCTTCTGGAATTCCTTCAGCTGTGATCCTTCGATAGAAGTACTTCAGTCAGTTCCAGCTTTCCTCCTCCGACAAGCCTCGGTAAGTCACCGTTCCTCCGGTGAGGTCGCGCGACAACATGCCAGCGCTCGGAGTGGATGTAGATGGATAGAGAAAGCGAAACTAAGGCTAGAAAAGACTCCCGGCCCATTTTCCTATTACATCTGCAGGGCCGCGGCGAGTGTGGAAACAATCAATGGTTCCTGGAACCTTTTTCCGCTTCATTACAACAAGCTTGAAAGGTCACGGATTCGCATGGGCGTCACTTGAATCAGCTACCGTCGGTGTAATTGACCATGAAGAGGCCGTACTTACAGGGACTTTCGTTGGTTCGCTTGTGCTCGTCGGTATATCCAATTTCAAAACCTTTGAAGATCTTTATTCGATAGGCGAGCACCAGGAAATCTTCACAAAAAACTACCAAATCGGAAAAGAGACTATTCGCAAGCTTGTGCAGTGGCATACCCCCTTTATCTCTTGGAGGATGGTGAACAAGGTTTCCGGATGCATCGGGGATGGTTAAGAAGCCCGTGGAATCCATAGACTTGTGGTGTGCAATAGTGTCTCTATAGGGACCCACCCACTGCTGTAACCACGGCACAGAGACCTCAATCATTTTTATCAACCAATCAGCCCGCTCCAGCTCGCCCCTTGGCAGATTGTTTCTCAGCGCTTTCAGCACACGACTTCCACTATCACCGTAGGTTTGTAACTTTATATTGCAAAGGGGGGACAACACCTTTACCAGAACATCTAAAGTTGCCTTCCCTTGCAGCAAAAAGGCTTCAAATTCCTTTTCCGCGCCTGTCGTTCTGTCGTAGCTCGCTTGCTGAACAGATTCCATCGCTGCCAACTTCTCCTCCACGATCCTTTCTAAATTGCTTCGGTGATAGTTAACGCTCTCTAGCTTCTTCATTATCTCGAGGACAACACCAAGCAACTCTTCTTTTTTCTTGTCGTCGATCGTTATCGCGTTCTTGAATTCACATATCTGCATCCAGAATACGTTAGTAATTTCTGGATTGGATGTGATTTTCCCAATGACGATGTCGGGCTTCATGGGGAATCTACCTATTAAATGAGCGGCGGCAGGAACATGGATCCAGGCAGCCTATCCCTGACCGTGCCAGAACTCTGGCGACTGAAAAGTGCTGAGATCATCAGCATTTCGAGGGTCTGTGTCAATAACTGCCCACAAGAATACACTGCCATTCGCATTGGTGTGTCGGGGACAGAGCGAACCTTGCGAAGGAGCGAGGTACCTCCAATCTTTAGAGGGATCGGCCAGGCTGCCCTTTACTGCGTGCGTCTTCCCACTTACCCATTTCATTTTCAAGGGTAGCCTGGTCGATCCTCTATTGCGCGCGTCGAACGAGCACATTCTGATCGTGCGCGTTCCGCGAGCAGGAGGACGGCCAGG